>CAMQBP010000012.1 GCA_946999025.1 uncultured Prevotella sp.
CAAACTCATAAACTCACAAACTTACAAACTCATAAACTCATGAACTTACAAACTCATCAACTCAAATTCCCTACACCGTCATGATTTCTTTTGTCTTGTCTTCCAGCAGACTGTCTATCTGCCTGATGAACTTGTCGTGAATCTTTTGCAAGTCGTTCTCGGCGTCCTTTTCCACATCTTCAGACAGTCCGTCTTTGATGGCTTTCTTGAGTTTGTCTTTGATTTCAGAGCGCACGTTGCGCACTTCTATCTTCGATTTTTCGCCAATCTTGTTACACTGTTTTACCAGTTCACGACGACGCTCCTCGGTAGGCTGAGGGATTCCCAGACGAATAATCTCGCCATTGTTCTCTGGTGTGATGCCTACGTCAGAATCCATGATGGCCTTTTCGATGTCCCGTATGGCCTTTCTGTCCCACGGTTTGATGGCGATGGTGCGTGCGTCGGGTACAGAAACGTTGGCAACTTGGTTGAGAGGAACCATGGATCCGTACGAACTGACCATCACTCCGTCCAGGATAGCTACGTTTGCGCGTCCGGCACGAATGCGGTTCAGTTGTTCTTCTAAAAACATGGTAGCCATCTGCATGCGCTCTTCGGCGCTTTGTAATGTAGATTTTACGTCAATCATATCTTTTTCTTGCATTAGAGTTAGTATTGTACAAAAATACGGATTTACGGGGAAATAAACAACTGTTTGCTTGAAATTGTTTTACGTCATGGGGCTAACGAGGGGCGGCGTAGTTCGTTTTCTTCTGTCAGGAGAGTTGTATGTTATTCCTGTTTGGAGGCTTTTGGGCTCATCATGATTCTTGCTGATGGAGGCGCTTCAGCTCGGCTTCCACTTGGTTTGTCAATGCAACGAACTGTGCCACGGACAACTGTTCGGGGCGTTTGGTCATCAGCTCTCCCGCATAGAATTCGGCTGATGCACCCTCACCCGGGAACAGTTGTCGCAGACTAACCCGCAACATCTTGCGCCGCTGGTTGAAGACTGTTTTGACAACTCGCTTGAAGAACATCTCGTCGCAACCCAGATCGTGCACCTCGTTTCGTGTCATGCGTATGACCGCACTCTTCACTTTGGGTGGCGGGTTGAACACATGTTCGTCTACGGTGAACAGATATTCCACGTGATACCAAGCTTGTATCAAGACCGACAGGATGCCATACGCCTTGTTGCCAGGCTCAGAAGCGATGCGTAGTGCCACTTCGCGCTGTATCATGCCGGTGCAGCAGGGGATGAGATCTTTGTAGTCGAGCATCTTGAAGAAGATTTGTGAGGAAATGTCATACGGATAGTTGCCCGTTAAGACAAACTGCTGGCCGTCGAACATCTGATGAAGATCCATGCGCAGGAAATCCTGTCCGATGATGTTGTCACGCAGTTTGGGAAAGTTCTCCCTGAGATATGCCACCGACTCGCGGTCTATTTCTACCGCTTTTACTTCTCGTGGTTTCTCCACCAGATATTGTGTCAGCACGCCCATGCCAGGACCTATCTCTAAGATGGGGATGTTTGGACATGCGTCCACGGTGTCGGCTATGCGTTTGGCAATGCTCAAATCGGTCAGGAAATGCTGCCCTAAGTTCTTTTTTGGTTTGACTATCTTCATGCGGCTGTTGTTTTGAGTCGACATGCATGGTACGGCAATTCTCTGCTTTTGTACGGTCATGCATGTTTCTTTTATAGGCAAAGATAGATATTAAAAATGAATTATATAGGTGCGGTCGTGAAAATATCACCCAAAAGAACAAAGTCGCAGCTAATCGTATCGGGCCACTCACAGGGGGATAGCTGTGATTTTTTTGTTGCTTTCCTTGCTTTGTGCTATAGCAAAGATTAACTATTTTTTTACAAAAGCACTGCCTATTCCTGATATTTTTTAGCTATATTTGCAAACAGTTAAATTTTTAATAACTCAAAATTCTTTAGGTAATTTTTTCGGATGAAAATAAAAGTTGCGATTATTGGGTTCGGTCGAATGGGAAGGTTTTACCTTCAGGAGTTTCAGAACAGCACCCGATATGACGTAGTTTATATATGTGATATTAATGAAAGCTGCTGTAAATTGGCGCGTGAATTATCCCCAAGCTCAAAAGTTATCACCAATAGCGATGTGGCTTACAATGACCCTGACGTACAACTCGTTGTTTTAAGCGCATTTGCGAGTGATCGTAGAAATCGTATTGCCTTAGCTGTCGCCAAGGGAAAACATATCATTGCAGAGAAACCTATTGCTGACACTGTAGAAGCAGAAGAAGCCTGTGTGCAGATGACTGAAAACTACGAAGGCATCTGTACGGTGAATATGTATCTGCGTAATTCGTGGTATCACAGTGAGTTGAAGGATATCGTGGCCAGCGGAGAGATTGGAGAATTGGCCATTCTGCGAATATGTCACATGACTCCGGGCTTGGCTCCGGGCGAGGGACATGAGTCGGAAGGACCGTGTTTTCACGACTGTGGTATGCATTATGTGGATGTAGCGCGGTGGTATGCCGACAGCGAATTCAAGACCTATCACGCTCAAGGCATTCGTATGTGGAATTACAAAGACCCGTGGTGGTTGCAGGTGCATGGCACTTTTGAGAACGGTATCGTGTTTGACATCACGCAAGGTTTTGTCTACGGACAACTTTCGAAGGAGCAGACACACAATTCTTATATAGATATTATCGGAACTAAAGGTATTGCTCGCATGACGCACGACTTCCAAACGGCTGTCGTTGACGTACGAGGTGTGAACGAAACACTGCATATTGAAAAACCTTTCGGTGGCAAGAATTTAGATTTGCTCATTGAGCGCATGGCCAACTCGATAGAAACAGGAGTGCGTGATCCACATCTACCCACCTTCAAAGATTCGGCCATCGCATCTAAATTCGCTTGGGATTGTTTGGACGATGCAGCCAAGCACGACCTTCCAGCCATCGGAAATCTGAAGACATTGGAACAAATTAGATACCGTAGAAGGCACATGACCGATGGATATGGGCTGTTACCTAATAACTCAGAAGTTTAATCAATGTAAATTGTATATCTATATTAACCAAACTAAACAATTATGGCAGACATTTCAAGAAGAGACTTTCTCAAGAGAGGAAGCGCCGCATTGGCAGGGATGATTGTGGCTCCTAGCATCGTACCTAATACGGTGTTGGGTAAGGCGCGCGGTAAGAGATCACCAAGTGACAAACTGAATATTCTTGGTGTAGGTATCGGCGGACGTGGTGCCGCTGACCTCAGTGCAATGGAAACAGAGAACATCATTGGTCTTTGTGATGTCGACTGGAAGTATGCTAAGCATGTGTTTGACAAGTATCCAAAGGCAAAGCGCTACAACGATTATCGTAAGATGTTCGACGAGATGCTTAAAAGTGCAGATGCTGTGATGTGTGCAACGGCTGACCATACACACGCCATTATTTGCGCCGATGCCATAACAGCAGGCAAACACGTGTATGTAGAGAAGCCAATGACACTCTATCCTTACGAATCCCGCTTGCTTGCTGCGCTTGCAAAGAAATATAAGGTGGCAACCCAAATGGGTAATCAAGGTGCTTCCAGTAGTGGTGCCCGTCAGGCATTGAACTGGCTTTGGAACGGTGAAATTGGTGAGGTAAGGCGCATTGAGGCCTTTACTAACCGTCCTATCTGGCCACAAGGTATGCCAACTCCTACAGAGAAGATGGCTATTCCTTCGACGATGAACTGGGATGCCTTTATCGGTCCGGCAAAATACCGCGATTTCAATGCAGCCTATACACCATGGAACTTCCGTGGATGGTGGGACTTTGGATCAGGTGCCTTAGGTGATATGGCTAACCATATCCTGCAAGTTGCCTTCAAGGGATTGAACCTTGGCGCACCTTCTGAATTGATTGGCAGCTCAACCATGTTGATGACCGACTCTTGCCCGTCTGCCGAAAAGATTACTTATCGCTTTGCTGCCCGTGACAACATGCCTAAATTGGCTCTTCCAGAGGTTGAGCTAACCTGGTATGATGGTGGCCTTATCCCACAATATCCAGATGGAATGCCTCAAGGTAAGAAACTAAAGGCTGACGGTAGCTGTATCTTCTATGGTTCAAAAGATACAATGGTTGCCGAGTGTTACGGCTATGAGCCTTACTTGTTGTCTGGCAGAAAACCAGTTGTACCCGAACTAAACCGTATCGTTAAGAACGATAATCACCAGCAAGACTGGATCAGAGCTTGTAAAGAAAGTCCAGAGAACCGTATTCCGTGCGAGTCAGATTTCAAGTTCTCAGCTCCGATGAACGAAGCGATTGTCTTGGGTTGTACAGCTGTTCGTCTACAAGATCTTGGCCAGTGGCTGAAGTATGACGCAAGGAACATGCGCTTCACCAACATCCCTGCAAATGCAACTTTGCGTAGTGTCATTGAGGATAAGTTTGAAATTCATGACGGTCATCCAACATTCGACCGTACATACACCAACCCAGTTAATGCTAACGAATGGGCTGCACGCCTCATCAAACCAGTATATCGCCAGGGTTGGAAACTTCCTGATATGCCTAACGTATAAAAGAAACAGAATCAAACATGAAACATTTGTTATGTACTGTTGCATGTTGCTTTTTGGTGTTGAACGCTTCGGCGGCAACACCAAAATCAAACTATGTCAACAAAGGAGCGGTTACATTGTATTTCTCGCAAGGCTTCCAAGGCCCCGAGAAGTGGGAAAAGCATACTTTCAAGGTCGATAAAAAAGGCTTTATCAACATCTTTGACGGCAAAACGTTGAGGGGTTGGCGTGGCTATGGCAAGACATACGTGCCTTCACGCTGGGTTGTTGATAATGGTTCCATTCACTTTATCGGCAACGAGAATCCTGAGTCTAAAGGCAAAGAAGGTGGCGACTTGGTGTTTGCACACAAGTTCAAAAACTTTGAATTGGATATGGAATGGAAGGTTGGAAAGGGAGCTAACTCTGGAATTTTCTACTTGGCACAAGAAACTGTCAATGAAAAGGGTGAGTTGCAACCTATTTATATCTCCTGTCCCGAGTGCCAGGTTCTCGATAATGAGAACCATCCAGATGCCAAATTGGGCGTTGACGGCAATCGTAAATCTTCATCGCTTTACGACATGATTCCTGCTAAACCTCAGAATGCAAAACCTTACGGACAGTGGAACCATGTAAAAATCCGTGTGTTGAACGGTACTGTTACACATTTCCAAAACGGCATTCAGGTGCTGCAATACAAGTTGTGGACACCCGAATGGACTGAACTCTTGCAGAAGAGCAAGTTCAGTGAAAAAGCATGGCCCATTGCTTTCAGGTTCCTCAACGACTGTGGAGGTGCTAACCGTGAGGGATTGATTGGCGTGCAAGACCACGGAAACGATGTTTGGTTCCGTAACATTCGTGTGAAAGAATTATAGTAACCAATTAAAATACAAAATGATGAAATACACATTATCAACCTTAGCAATAGCTTCTTTGCTATTCATATCTTGCGGCAATAATAAAAAGTGTAATTGTGAATGTAAGCAATGCTGTGGCAAAGCCGACTCCACAGCAGTCGCTGCCGGTGCTTTAGATTTTAAAGTAGCTGACAAGCAGAATGTCGATTTGAGCAAATTTCCAGTAGACAAGGATGGCTTCATCACGTTGTTTGATGGCAAAACTTTGAATGGATGGCGCGGATATGGCAAGGATGCAGCTCCTAAAAGCTGGAATGTAGAAGACGGAGCTATCCACTTGGTGGGATCAGGAACAGGTGAAGCTCAGATGGAAGGCGGAGGTGACTTAATCTTCGCTCATAAGTTCAAGGACTTCGAATTTGAATTTGAATACAAAATATCAAAGGGAGGCAACTCTGGTGTATTCTATTTGGCACAAGAAGTTACGACGAATGTTGACGGCAAGGACGAATATCTTCCTATCTGGCAGTCAGCTTCAGAGTATCAAGTACTGGACAATGCAAACCACGAAGATGCTAAACTGGGTGTCGATGGCAACCGTCAGTCGGCTTCCTTGTACGACATGATTCCTGCGAAACCACAGAATGCGAAACCATTTGGTGAGTGGAACAAGGGTAAAATCACCGTCTTCAAGGGTACTGTTATCCACGCTCAGAATGGCGAGAACGTAGTGGAATACCACTTGTGGACACCAAAATGGAACGAAATGTTGAAGAACAGCAAGTTCAAAGAGGATGGTGAATTCCCCATTGCTTACAAGTTACTCAAGAATATGGGTGGTGACAAGCATGAAGGATATATCGGCTTCCAAGATCATGGAGACGATGTTTGGTATCGTAATGTACGCATTAAGATTACAGACTAAATCTAGAGCGACATGAAAAACAAACTCATTTTATCGCTCATTGCCTTGATGCTGCTTGGTAGTACGGCCGCTTTCGCACAGCGACGCGGCAGAATGCAGCGTCGAGTGTTGCCTCAGAAAGAAATGGCTCTACAGCTTTATTCCATTCGTGAGGTAATCGGTGACGCCGATAAGTATGCCAAAAACCATGTTGACGTGTTCAAACGTCTTAAGGCTATGGGTTATACAGGTGTGGAAGCAGCTAACTATGGTGACGGTAAGTTCTATGGTGTGTCTCCCGAACAATATCGTAAAGATGTCGAGGCAGCAGGGCTCAAGCCCATTTCTTCACATGCGACACGTGCATTGAATGACCAAGAATTGAAGAATCACGATTTCACAGCAGCGCTAAAGTGGTGGGACGAAGCAATCAAAGCGCACAAGGCTGCGGGCATGAAGTATATTGTAACACCATGGGCATCTGTTCCAAAAACGCTCAAAGATGCTCAGACACTTTGTGATTATCACAACGAAATTGGCAAAAAGTGTAGAGCGGCAGGACTTCTTTATGGTTATCACAGCCATTCACACGAGTTCGCCAAGGTGGAAGGACAGAACTGGTACGAGTATTTTGTGAGCCACACCAATCCTGAATATGTGTTCTTCCAAATGGACGTGTATTGGGCCATGATGGCGCAGCAAAGTCCTACAGAGTGGTTCCGCAAACATCCTGGACGTTTTAAAATGCTCCACATCAAAGACAAGTATGTGCTCGGAGAGAGTGGCATGGTAGGCTTTGACGGCATCTTTAAGTATGCTGACAAGGCTGGCTTGCAAGATTTCGTTGTCGAAATGGAAGGCACAGAGCGCGGAATGGACATTATGGAAGGTGTCAGACAGTGTGCTCGATACATTCAAAAAGCCCCGTTCGTCAAGAGAACTTATACAAAGCAATAACCTACTTGGTTATGTATTCAATAAAATCCCGGATTCGATGAAGAATCCGGGATTTATTTTTTATCTTTGCGTTTGTTCTCGTTTGCGGATGCGGACAAATGTTCTATCTTGCACGTTCTAATATAATGAAAAAACTATTACTCTTTTTTCCCATCTTCCTATTTGTTTTAGGATTCTCCGCTTCTTGCAAGTTTGCGCCTTCACAAGAATTGGGCGACACGGTCGCAGCCGAGGTCTTTGAACCAATCGACACGGCCGTTTTGAAACAACAGCAAAGAGAGAAAATGTCGAAAGTAAAAGACAGTGTGGACATCTTCATCATTGGTGAAGGCTCTACCCGCGATAAACTGCAACTCATCTCTTACCCTTCGCACCGCGACACCATGCTCTTTGGCAAGAAGCGCCCAGTGAAGGTGACGGGTAGTGCAGAGTATGGGCGTGTGGTCCGCATTGTTTTTGTGATGGGAAAAGACAGTACGAAACTTGTTAAGCAGGTTGAAGAAATCAAGATGGATACTGCTGTTGCGGCTCCATGATTACGTATTGCTGTCTGGAAGAGATTCCAATAGCAGTTCAATGAGACGCGGCAAGGCATATTGGTCCAGATCACTTTCTTCTACCCAGATGTAATCATCCGGCAATGCCGGTTGTTCATCGGCTTCCAACAGGTAAAAGTCAGCCTGCAAGATGCGGTGCGTCAGCACGTGCCTCACATCTTTTTTCAGCAACAAAAGCTGTCCGGGGAAGTCGGGCAGTTCTTCGTTTTCATATAACAACGGTTCCCACAAGCCCTGCCAAATGTCACCGGCCGCTCGGCGATGAATGACTGTTTTTCCTTGCCATCGCACGTACACATATACCAATTGGCGCGTCTTAACCTTCAAAGTCTTCAATTTGACGGGCAGTTCCTCAACCTTACCTGTCCGCAAAGCCACGCAGGTTTCCGTCAAAGGACATAGCAAGCAGCGAGGCGAGGTGGGCGTACACTGTATCGCACCGAAGTCCATGATGGCCTGGTTGTAGGCCGATGGCTCAGCTATGGGCAACAACGATTGTGCCAGTGCGGCAAATTCTTTCTTTCCTTCAGTGGTGTTGATGGGGGTAGAGATGCCGTAATGACGCGCCAACACCCTATACACGTTCCCGTCAACTACCGCAACAGGTAGTCCGAAAGCTATCGAACCAATGGCCGCGGCCGTATAGTCGCCCACGCCTTTCAGGGCTTTCAGTCCATCCATCGTGTTGGGAAAATGTCCCAACTCCACCACTTGTTTGGCGGCATGGTGTAGGTTTCGCGCCCTGCTGTAGTAGCCCAGTCCCTGCCATAGCCGCAGCACCTCGTCCTCGGAAGCCGCTGCCAAATCTTCCACTTTCGGGAAACGAGCCATGAAACGCTCCCAGTAGGCCCAGCCTTGCTGTATGCGCGTCTGCTGCAAAATCACCTCACTAATCCAGATGGCGTATGGGTCGGTTGTCTCACGCCATGGCATGCTGCGCCCGTTCTCGCTGAACCAGCGCAGCAAGGCCAGTGTGAAAGGGCTGCTCCCCATGTCGTTTTCTTTCTTCATTCGTTGGTGATTTCGGTTTTTGTGCTGTTGGCGTGGCTTGCAGAGCCACAGCTTAGCGACAGAAAAAGAGATTATCATCCCTCCGCAGGACTGATAATCTCTTCTATATCACATTACATGTGTAGGGTCTACTTCACGCGTGAGCCGTACTGCTGGTCAAGGTTGAAGATAGCCGTGTCGCCCATACGCTTGATACGGTCTACAATACCACTGGCGGTAGCTTCTTCCTCTACCTGCTCGCGCACAAACTGCCAGAGGAAGTCCTGGGTAGCATTATCATTCTCTTCTACAGCCTTGGCGAGCAAGTTGTCAATCAGTTCGCTGATGTGGCACTCGTGCTTGTAAGCGTCCTCGAAGGCATCCAGCGGACTTGTCCATGTCTGCTTCACAGCGGGAATCTGGTTGATGATGGCCTCACCGCCGCGCTTAATAATGTAGCTTGCCATCTGATAGGCATGGTCCATTTCCTCTTCCGATTGTCTTTTCATCCAGTTTGAAAAGCCGTCAAAACCCTCTTTCTCTAAGTAGAAAGACATGGAAAGATATAAATTAGCTGAAAAAATCTCTTCAACAATCTGCTTGTTGAAAGCTTCTTGCAATGTGTTTGAAATCATATTCTTTAATTATTTAGTGAAACATTCTATATGCAAATTTACTAATAAAAATGCAGAAAAGTGTGTCTTTGGCATTATTTTTATTATTTTGTCATACTTGTAAACTATATTAACATCTGCTGTGCGATGGTTTCATCACAAGTTTTGCACAGCCAACACTTTTGTTCCGTCAAGACTGTCAATAGTATCTACCCCGATAATGAGCGGGAAGCGCTTGCCGGGTACTGCTTTTTTGCGTACCTTTGTGACATTCGTAGGCATCATGCCGCATACAGCCAAAGCAGAAAATTGACAATGGAACAGAATAGAGAACTGGAACTTGCGTGGGAATTTGTGGAACATACCGCCCAGTGCATCTTCCTTACGGGAAAGGCAGGAACAGGTAAAACCACATTCTTGAAGAAGGTCAAGGAGCGCAGCAGCAAACGTATGGTGGTGGTGGCGCCCACGGGTGTGGCTGCCATCAATGCGGGAGGCGTCACCATCCACTCGTTCTTTCAGTTGCCGTTGTCGCCCTTCGTGCCCAATGCCGTGGTGCAGAATCGATATGATTTCGGCAGAGAGAAGCGCAAGATTATCCGCACGCTCGACATGCTCGTCATCGATGAAATCAGCATGGTGCGCAGTGACCTGCTCGATGCCATTGATGCGGTGCTCAGAAGGTATCGTCATCGCGACCGTCCCTTTGGCGGCGTGCAACTCTTAATGATTGGTGACCTGCAACAGTTGACACCCGTAGTCACGACTGCCGATGAGGAGTTGCTCCGTCCATATTATGACACGCCTTATTTCTTTGGCAGCCATGCCCTGCGACAAACACCCTATGTAACCCTACAGTTGCAAAAGGTTTACCGACAGCAAGATTCGGCTTTTTTGGACATCCTCAACCATTTGCGCGACAATCAGTTGACGCAGCGTGACCTCGACTTGCTCAACAGTCGCTATAATCCAACGTTCCGTTCCCAACAAGAGGATGGATACATTCGACTGACCACGCACAACAGCATGGCCGATAACTATAACAACCGTGAGCTGAACAGCCTAACCACCAAAACTTATCAATACAAAGCCACCGTCGAAGGCAACTTCCCGGAGTATGCTTACCCCACCAGCGAGTCACTCACGTTAAAGGTTGGCGCTCAGGTGATGTTCATCAAGAACGACAGTTCGTTGGAACGACTGTATTATAACGGTCGCATCGGCCGCGTTGTGTATTTGGATGACGATCATGTAGAAGTGCTCTGCCCAGGCGATGAGCAGTCTATCCTGGTGGAAAGACAAACGTGGGAGAACACCACCTACCAAATCAATGAGCAAACCAAGGAGATAGAACCCAAGGTACCTTCAGCCAATATCCCCTTCGCCTGGCATGGGCCATCACCATCCACAAGAGCCAGGGACTCACCTTCGACCATGCCATCATCGATGCCGCATCGTCGTTCGCCTCGGGACAGGTGTACGTGGCTTTGAGCCGCTGTAGAAGTCTGGAAGGATTGATTTTGGCATCGCCCATCCCCGCACATGCGGTGATGAACGATGAGCGTGTCATGTCCTACATCCGTCAGCAGGAGGATGAGGCCCAACGAAGCATCGAGCAATTGCCCCAACTCAAGGATGAGTACGAGCGCCATCAGCTCATCGAACTCTTCAATTTTTTAGACCTTTGGCGGGCCGAAGACATGCTGTGCCGCCTGTTCATCGAGTTCTTTCACGCCTATCCCAGGCTCACGTTGATACACAAGGCTACCGTCAAGGCCTTGCAAGACAAGGTGAACGTCATTGCATACAAGTGGACTTCGCATATCGGCCGATTGACGGCAGCGCAACTGCGTGACCCTCAATTCTTGGAAAGAGTAGTGGCGGGAGCCGACTATTTCCGCAAGACGTTGAAGCAGTATCTGGGTGATGTCCTTGAGCAGTCGCAGGATGTCACGTCGAACAACAAACTGGCTATGCGCCGTTTGGACACCTATCTCACTGATTTGCGCGAGCTGTATCTATCCAAAATCTTCTTACTTGGGTACATCGTTGAAAACGGGTTTACCGTTCAAGGCTATCTCAAGACCAAGCAAGAAGCACTCTTGATGGCCATGGACGAGCTGACACCGCATGCCAAAAGCCGGTCGAAGGCGCAGAAGGCACCCAAAAAGAAGAAAGAGAAAACGAAAGACATCACCTTCAGACTCTACAAAAGTGGGCTGTCGCCTGCTCAAATAGCGGCTGAACGGCAGCTGACTATGGGTACCATATACACCCACCTGGGCCATTTTGTCCAGCGAGGCGACATTGAGTTGCTGCAATTGGTAGACGAGAAACATCTTCAAAACATTCGACAAGTCATTGAGAAAGTAGGTCTTGACAACGGCAAGGCGGCCATCAAGGCCCTCTGTTCACCCGATGTGACGTTCGAGGAGATTAACTTGGTGACGGCTTCGCTCAAAAAGAAATCGTGAAAACTGGCTGTCATGCCAGCTTGACGGCGACAATACATAACTACGACGACGGCATATTGAATACATGGTTATGCTGTTATCAGGTTTGATTTTCGGGTGAAAATGCGTTAAACGTCTTGCCGTTTCCATGAATAATCTTTATTTTTGTACCACTTAGAAAATCATCTTTTAGACATTTGATCAATGAAAAAGTACACACTCACACTCCTGTTTATAGCAGTAACGCTATGCATCAGTTCACAAAACTTATTCGTAGGAACTTACAACATTCGCAATGATAATTCGGGCGACCGCAAGGCTGGTAACGCATGGCCCAAGCGATGCCAGGTGATAAGCGACATGATGAATTTTGAGCAGCCCGATATTTTTGGCACACAAGAGGTGCTCGTAGGGCAACTTCGTGATTTGAAACAAGGACTGGATGGCTACGATTGCATCGGCGTGGGGCGCGACGATGGCAAAGAGGCTGGTGAGTATTCGGCCATTTTCTACAAAAAAGACAAGCTCAAACGTCTGGACTATGGCAACTTCTGGTTGAATGAAACGCCGGATAAGCCCGCTTTAGGTTGGGATGCCGCCTGCATTCGCATCTGCACCTGGGGGAAGTTTCAAGATGTGAAGACTAGGTTGAAGTTCTTTTTCTTCAACCTTCACATGGATCATGTGGGTGTCGTGGCTCGCAGAGAGGCTGCTAAGTTGGTTGTAAGGAAAATAAAAGAGATTGCAGGCAGCAATGCACCTGTCATTCTCACCGGCGACTTTAATGTTGATCAGCATGATGAGATTTATCAAATTTTCACCCAGTCGGGTCTCCTGAAAGATTCATACACCGCTGCTAAAATGCGTTTTGCCGAGAATGGAACGTTCCAGGGTTTCAAGTCTTCCTTGATGACAGACAGTCGCATTGACCACGTTTTTGTTTCCAACAAGTTTCAAGTGAACCAATATGGCATTTTGACCAATGGCTATTGGACCGAAGGAACCAGTCGTGAGGTAAGCAAGGAAGGTGCTGCGCCACAGGAGTTGAACTTCCGTCAGTATGTACATCGCTTGCCTTCTGACCACTATCCAGTGATGGTCAAGTTGAACTATCAGAAGTAGAAGCCGTCTGTTGGGGTATATGTCGCTGTTCTGGACACGATGAAACCCCAGGTTGATGTCGTAAATTATCATAACCGAAGATACGTTTCTGATGAGTTTATTCATACATTTGCAGAAACGTTTTATACCATAATCATTTAATAAGATGAAACACATACTCATTGTTCTGCTTGGATTGGTCGCATCATGGGCGAATGTTGCTTGGGCGCAGAAGCCTAATCAGTATATTGCCAAACTGAAATTCTATAACCTGCCGAAAAACAAAATTTACCACAAAGGCTGGATAGACTACAATAAGAATGGCAAAAAAGATGTTTACGAAGATCCTACGGCCGGTATTGATGAGCGCATTGACAATCTGATCAGTCAGATGACGCTTGAGGAGAAGACCTGCCAGATGGTGACTCTCTATGGCTACAAACGTGTGTTGCAAGACGACTTGCCCAACGAAAGCTGGAAACAAAAGTTGTGGAAAGATGGAATTGGTGCTATTGACGAGCACCTCAATGGCTTTCAACAATGGGGCTTGCCGCCTTCAGACAATCCATGGGTGTGGCCTGCCTCAAAGCATGCATGGGCCATTAATGAGGTTCAGCGATTCTTTGTGGAACAAACGCGTCTTGGGATTCCCGTTGATTTCACCAATGAGGGCATACGAGGAGTGGAGAGTTTCAAGGCTACCAACTTTCCTACGCAGTTGGGATTGGGAACGACATGGAACCGAAGGCTCATTCATCAGGTAGGCTATATCACAGGGCGTGAGGCTCGCTTGTTGGGCTATACCAATGTATATGCTCCTGTCTTAGACGTGGGACGCGACCAACGTTGGGGGCGTTATGAAGAGGTTTATGGGGAAAGTCCGTTTCTCGTAGCCGAGCTTGGCATACAGATGACACGAGGATTGCAAACCAATTATCAGGTAGCCTCTACAGCCAAGCACTTTGCTGCTTATAGTAATAACAAAGGAGCGCGTGAGGGTATGGCTCGCGTAGATCCGCAGATGTCACCCCGCGAGGTGCAGAACATACACCTATACCCATGGCGCAGGGTGGTGAGAGAAGCGGGATTGTTGGGCGCGATGAGCTCGTATAACGATTATGATGGGGTACCTATACAGGGTAGCTTTCACTGGCTCACTGAAGTGTTGCGCCAACAGTTTGGCTTTAAAGGTTATGTAGTGTCCGACAGTGATGCGTTGGAATATCTCTTTTCGAAGCATCGCACCGCTGCCAACATGAAAGAAGCCGTGTACAAAGCTGTCATGGCGGGTTTGAATGTGCGATGTACATTCCGCTCACCCGATTCATTTGTTTTGCCATTGCGTGAGCTGGTCAAAGAGGGACGCATTCCTATGAAGGTGATAGATGAGCGGTTGAGAGATATTCTTCGGGTGAAATTTATGGTGGGTATCTTTGATCGTCCGTATCAAATGAATCTGCAAGCTGCTGACAAGGACGTAGATGGGGAGAGTCATCAGCAAGTGGCGTTACAGGCATCACGCGAGAGTATTGTGCTATTGAAGAATCAAAACAACACGTTGCCCTTAAACAAGGCGTCCATTAAAAAGATAGCTGTATGTGGTCCTAATGCCAATGACGCAACGTATGCGCTTACCCATTATGGTCCGTTGGCTGTTGAGGTGACAACAGTTTTTGAAGGAATACGCAACAAGGTGGGAAGTGATGTTGAGGTGACTTATACCAAAGGCTGTGATCTTGTGGATGCGCATTGGCCCGAATCAGAGTTGATAGATTATCCCATGACGGCCGATGAGCAGAACGAGATTGACAAAACCGTGGAACAGGTGAGGCAGAGTGATGTGGCAGTGGTGGTACTTGGTGGCAATTCGCGTACTTGTGGCGAAAACAAGTCACGCTCTTCCTTGGAGTTGCCAGGCAGACAATTGCAACTGTTAAAGGCTGTTCAGGCTACGGGAAAGACGGTGATATTGGTGTTGATCAATGGCCGACCGCTGTCTGTTAACTGGGCTGATAAGTTCGTTCCGGCCATTGTAGAGGCATGGTATCCTGGTTCTCAGGGCGGAACAGCTGTCGCCGATGTGCTGTTTGGTGACTACAATCCAGGTGGTAAACTTACCGTTACTTTTCCAAAGACAGTGGGGCAGATTCCTTTCAACTTCCCTTCTAAGCCGGCTGCCTTGGTCGATGGGGGAAACAAGTTGGGGTTGCATGGCAATGCATCGCGTACAAATGGTGCCCTCTATTATTTCGGACATGGTTTGAGTTACACGACTTTCAAATATTCGAACCTTCGGTTGTCAGCGCAAAACATCAGTCCTACCGACTCGGTAGTGGTGAGCTGTGACATCACGAACACCGGTCAACGTGCCGGAGATGAAGTGGTACAACTTTATATTCAAGATGTGTTGAGCTCGGTGACCACGTATGAGAAGAATCTCAGGGGCTTTGAACGAGTGCATCTCAAGCCTGGTGAAACACGCACTTTGTCGTTTGTCATCAAGCCAGAGCATTTGCAGCTCATCAATGAGCAGTACCAACATGTGGTTGAACCCGGTGATTTCAAGGTGATGATGGGTGCCTCGTCAGAGGATATACGACTGGAGGATACGTTTACGGTCATCGAACCTAATGCTTCAATGGTTGCCAAGAATCGTGCTCATCGCCTGGATGTGGTGGCTGTTCCTGCAACTCCAACCGCCCAATATGCGGTGGATGGAAACACTTCTACTTACTGGCAAGGGCAGACTAATGCCTCTCTGACGGTATCTGTGCCAGCCTCTGAGAAATTAGGAAGTCTGACTATTGTGTTTGCGGAAGGCTGTTCACCTGATGCAGAATTCACGATTCAGCTATCGTCGGGTGGTGGTCAGTTCTTGGATGTCTATACAGGAAAGGTTTCGTGGCACGAACAAAAGCTGCAAATCAATCGGTCAGGTGTCAGTGATATTAGGGTACTTTGCCAGCAAGGCACGTTGAATATAGCCGAGATTAAAGTGGATAAGTAGCACGGGTGTGGGCGGATTGTCTTTCGTGTCCAATCGAACATGACCTATGTTTCATGGAAAGTTGTCCATACATCTGATGCAAGAGCCGTCCAAGATATGCTTTACAAATAAAAATGGCTGTTCGCAATAGATACGAACAGCCATTATTTTCTTGCCATCAAGAGCAGGTTTTACTCTGCTTCTTGCTCCGCGGCGCGATAGTTGATCAAGTCTTCGGCGCGGAAGTTCTTGATGAACGTGTAGTGCCCTGTATTCTCTTCTTCTGTCTGACGCATGTAGACGTGTGCGCTCTTAGCGAACAATTCGGGTGAACGTGATGCATCATCAATGAGCAATACCGACATCAAGAGATTGGCTGTCATGTTATATAGGCGACGAGCCAAGAAGTCTTGCTTCTCCTGGTTGTCAGCCTCTTTCACTATGTTGACAGCTTCTTCGTACTGCTGGGCCAGCACTTTCAAGCGATCGTGTAAAGGCTTCCATGCGCCTTCAACCTCTTTGTCGAGCATTTCTTTCATGATGTTGAGGTAGGTACCGTTCATGATGTAACGAATGGCGGCTACCACTTGCAGCTGTGTCGTGCCCTCGTAGATGGAGAAAATGCGTGCGTCGCGGAACAAACGCTGGCACTTATAGGCCATGATGAAGCCCGAACCACCATGTATGCTGATGGCATCATAAGCGTTTTGATTGGCATATTCGGAGTTCATGCCTTTGGCCAATGGCGTGAAGGCGTCAGCCAATCGGTTGTACTTCTTCATCTCCGCACGTTCTTCGGCACTCAGTTTGCGGTCGCGTTGGATGTCTTCCAATGCCTTGTAGAGGTCAACGTAACGAGCTGTTTGATACAATAAGGAACGGCCTGCGTCGAGTTTGGCTTTCATGCGCGACAGCATGTCGTACACGGCAGGGAACTCAATGATGGCTTGTCCAAACTGCTGACGCTCTTTGGCGTATGCCAAAGCTTCATTATATGCCTCTTGTTCAACACCAACCGACTGTGCCGCAATGCCCAAACGGGCACCATTCATCAGTGCCATGACGTACTTGATCAGTCCCATGCGGGTGCTTCCGCACAGTTCGGCTTTGGCATTCTTGTACACCAGCTCACAGGTTGGCGAGCCATGGATACCCAGTTTATTCTCAATGTGGCGCACATCCACCCCGCCATTGCGTTTGTCGTAGATGAACATGGACAGTCCTCGGCCGTCTTTCGTACCCTCTTCCGACCGTGCCAGCACCAGGTGGATGTCCGAATCGCCATTGGTGATGAAGCGTTTCACGCCGTTCAGCCGCCAGCAGTCTTCTCTCTCATCGTAGGTAGCCTTGAGCATCACGCGCTGTAAGTCAGAGCCAGCGTCGGGTTCAGTAAGATCCATCGACATGGTGGCACCCTCACATACGCGTGGGATATACTTTTCTCGCTGTTCGTCCGAGCCGAATTCATACAGCGTGTCGATGCACGATTGCAGCGACCAGATGTTCTGAAATCCTGCATCTGCTGCGGCTATCATCTCCGACATCATCGAAAAGGTGACGTTGGGCAAGTTCAGTCCGCCATAACATCGTGGCATCGATACGCCCCACAGGCCAGCCTGCTGGGTTGCTTTGATGTTGTCAAGCGTTTTGCTGGCATACTTCATGCGCCCATTCTCAAGATGTGGGCCTTCTTTGTCCACGTCTTCCGAGTTGGGTTCGATGATGTTTGCCGCCACGTCGCCCGTGATTTCGAGAATGCGTTTGTAGTTCTCGATGGCGTCATCGTAATTTACCGGAGCATCATCATGGTGCTCTTTGTCTTGGTAGTTGCGCTCCTTGAGCTCAACAATTCGCTTCATCAACGGATGATCTAAGTGAAATTCAATCTCCGGATGGTCAGTATAGTAATTGGACATAGTTTGATAATCAGCCTCTCCCCCTTACCCCTCCTCAAAAAGTGAGGGGCTGTGGGAGAGGCCGCTCTTGATTTATTTGCTGTTCTCCTTATAATATTTAATCATTTTGGGCACCACCTCTTCTATCGAGCCAGTGATGACATAGTCGGCCAACTGGTTGATGGGAGCGTCGGCATCGGTGTTGATGGCGATGATGATGCCCGCGTCTTGCATGCCAGCCACATGTTGAATCTGCCCGGAGATGCCGCAGGCGATGTACACCTTGGGATGCACCGTAACACCCGTTTGACCAATTTGGCGGTCGTTCTCTATCCAACCTGCGTCAACAGCCGCACGACTGGCACCCACCTCCCCGTGTAACACGTCGGCCAATTCGTATAATAGATGGAATGCCTCTTTGCTTCCTACACCATAGCCACCAGCCACAATGATGGGTGCACCCGTCAAGTTGTGTTTGGCTTCCTCTACATGTCGTTCGAGTACCTTGACGACATACGATTCTGGACTGACGTATTCCGTTACCACGGGATACACCACCTCGCCTTTCGCCTCACCCTCATAGAGAGCTTTCTTCATCACTCCCGAACGCACGGTAGCCATCTGTGGACGATGGTCGGGGTTGACGATGGTGGCCACGATGTTGCCGCCAAAAGCCGGTCTGATTTGATAAAGCAAATTGTCATAGTGTTTTTGGGCTTTGCGGTCGTCGTAGTCGCCAATCTCCAGTTGCGTACAATCAGCCGTCAGCCCACTGGTGAGCGATGACGACACGCGCGGTCCCAGGTCGCGACCGATTACCGTCGCACCCATCAGACATATCTGCGGTTGCTCTGCCTGGAACAGTTTAACCATGATGTCCGTGTGTGGTGCCGACGTATAAGGATACAATCCTTCTCCGTCGAAGACAAACAATTTATCGACGCCATAAGGCAATATCTGGTTCTCTACGTTGCCCTTAATGCCCGTACCCACTGCCAGCGCATGCAGCTCAACACCCAGTTGGTTGGCCAGCGTACGCCCTTTGGTGAGCAGCTCTTGAGATACTTCAGCAACGGTTGTGCCTTCTATCTCGCAATATACAAATACGTTGTTCATATACATTTTGGTGTTAAAAAGCCTCTCCCACCCAAAAAGCCTCTCCCCCTTACCCCTCCCCAAAAGGGAGGGGAGTGATTAGACTGGTTGGTTGTAGGTGATGAGGATTTTCTTACTTATAATTCCTTGTTTTAATAATTATTGATTAAGTCTCCCC
>CAMQBP010000013.1 GCA_946999025.1 uncultured Prevotella sp.
GGGGAAGAAGGGCTTTTACAACCTGTTGCGCTTCGATGATGGCAACAGTTTCCACCTGGCCATTGGCTATCCATTCTAAGAAGACGGTGAACTCGGGGGGAATGTGTCTAGAATATTCTGCATCGTAGTATCCGTAAACGTACGCCAGATGTCGAGTTTTACTTTCTTGAAGTCACTGAATAACTGACCGACACGTTCAATTTCGAACACCAATCGGAGATCATTCTTGTCTTCATTTTTCTGTCCCTCCTTACGATAGCCCAATCGGGCAATCTTTATGTAGTAAAGATCACGAATGCCTTTACCTGAGAGGTATGGCATGAAGTAATAGAGTTTGTTGAGGGCAACTGTAGTTGGGAATTTCTTGCCTGTATAGTAAATCTTGGCAGAACCATCTAGATACTGCTCCCAATTGTCCCTCTTAACATTGCAAATAAGGAGATTCTTTGTGGGTTCTATAAGCAGTTTGCGATGAATGCGCTTCGTACCATATTCAACCTCCATATCCTCGTGTACCATAAAGTTCTGTTTGATTGGATCAAGTTCGTATTGTTCGAAGAGATCGAGAAAATCAAGTTGCATGAGTTTCTCTTTTTCCGGTTCCTTATCCTTCACAGACTTTTCAAGTGTCTTGCGAGTCAAACGGCGATTAATGATCTTATGCCAAATGGTACGCGCCAGCTTGACTTCTTCCGCAGACAATCTCATACCTTGGCGCAAAATGATTTCGTCGGTGTAATCAAGAATATCATCAGCAGTCGCTTTTTTACGCAGCATACGATCAAGAGTGTCAAATATAATCCCGTTTTCTTCTCTATATGGCAAATAGATCTCTCCGACTTCGCTTGGCATGAGTTCAAGACATCCACCACCGAAGTTGCGCCCGAGAATCTCTGCAAAGGCAAATGAGAGTGAGTTGTAGTAACTTGCTACAAATGCTTTCTTATTCACACCATCCTTTATGAAGACCCTGTGCATGGTGTCCGTTGTGTATGCACCTGCCTCATTAAGCACAAACTTTGGGTAGAGGTTGTTACGACGAAGGAACAAGGCATCTGAAAGTTTGATGGATGGAATGACCCACCATTGATCTCTTATGCTGGTTTTATAGCCTTTGTCAATGTCTGCTTCTTCTCCACTTTCAAGATATGCCTTCACGCCTTCGTTGCCATCTTTTTTGGAATCTGGTGAAAACACCAGAAGATGCGCCTTGGCCTCAGATGCAACATTTGCTTTCCAGTCACGCTTAGTAAAGCAAAGGCTATTTACCTGTATACTTCTTCCGACCATTGGACGAGCATAATCCTGCAACTGATACATACTAACCACAGATTGCGGAACGGTAAAGAAGTCGTTAGAACCCGTTGTAATGCCGACCTCTACATTTGCGAATGAAGAAATCGTTGTGGCATTCTTTACCTTGTCGAGCAGTTCAAGTTCATTTTTATCAAGGAAGTAATAGGTCCACTTGTCTGTGTCGAAGTTGATATCCTTACTTGGAAATCTCAACTGATGAGGATCAAGAGCAAGAAGTCCTTGTGTGTCCTTTACTTCTATGTGTTCAATCTTGTGCTCGTTTGTACTGTTCTTCTCACAAAGGAGCAGAACCACTTCTTGTTGAATCTCTTCGAAAACAAGATTCTCGAAAGAGATGATGTTTATCTTGTTGAATGTCTTAGCGAGAAATTTACGTAGCTGCCGAGCATATTTCACCATGAGCAGTTCTGACGGAATGACGAAGCCCATTTTACCATTATCACGAAGAAGTTGCGTACACCCTACAACAAACGTTACCCACGCATTCGTGAGTTTAGTGCGCTTGAGTTTTGCATTCTTGAAAATTTCGTCAGCAAGTTTCTGTTGTACAGGATCGTAATATTGATAACGAATGAAAGGAGGATTGCCAACAACAAGGTCGAAACGCTTATCAGTATGAAGGCAGAATTGGTGAAAATCTTGATTGATCACCTCTGAATCATGTAACCCTAGTTTACGAGCCTTGTCTGCCTCAGCAGCATCATATTCAACAGCTGTTACTGTATTGAATTGCATATTTTCATTATGCATGCATTCCAAGAACACACCATCGCCACAGCTTGGCTCCAGTATGTCGGCATCGTATCCACCGTTTATTCCCCAATGCAGTATGAATGATGCAATGGCAGGTGGGGTGTAGTATGCTCCTTTCAATTTTTCTGCGGATGTATTTTTAATCAATTGCATAGAGTTCTTTGATGTTGGGTATTAATGTTACTTCCTCATCAGTCATTCCGTAGAGGTTGTTGATTGCTTGTTGCTGCTCTGCCTTTAGCAATTCAAACTGACGTTTCAGAGACGTTAACTTTCTGGTATTGCTTCCTGCTGCTGCAATTCTGTCACCGAGCGAGATGAGTGATTTCTGCCGTACAACAATTTCATTATGAGCTGTAACATCATCAGGATTGGCGAAATCAATAGTGCGTATTGGTATTTGTTTTAAAACTTTTGTTCCACGAGCTATGAATCCACCTCTGAATATTTCGCCATAAAGTGATGCAAGCCACTCACCTTGTATGGATCCAAGTATCGCTTGGACGTAATAGATGGAGTAACGGCTATCAGCCGGAATACTGACTAGACAATAACCAGCTGTGCCGCCAGAAGAAACCAATGTGCCTTTTGTGTCAACCGCATATTTGTTCTCCTGTGCAAGTACACCAACAATTATCTTTTCTGCAATCTCACATGCTTCAAGACTCTGGTGACGACCGAAACGATGCCATTCATTTGAAGTTGTTGGAGTTGGCTTGATGTCTCTGTCTGGGCGGTCAAGCTTTGATTTAACTGCGGTAAGGTACTTGTATAAATATGGGTATCTGCGTTGAATAGTGCTAAACTTTATAACATCCAGTTTGCCGTCAACTCTTTTCTTGTAAGGAAAAATCACGCGTGCGTTAGGTTTGAATGTTCGATAGGTGTTGAGAGAATCGTCACCCGATACAGTTTTGAAGTAAGGTTTTGTTACCTGCTTCTCAATCTGATAAAGTTGTTTGTCATACTTGAAATAATAAAACAGCTTATCCTCTCTTTCTGGCTTAAAAATATATTCTTTGTTAGCACTCGTTTGAATGCCATTAAAAATGTAATCGTCGCCTACAATTTCGCTCAAAGGAGTACTTTGAGTTGAAATTTGGTTGAGGATAGACAGCAACCTATCGGGACACAGTACCCAGGTTTCCTTTCCCAGAAGACTTATATTGCGTTCGTTTACAGAGAATGATGTCAAATCGCGAACTCTCCATTGTGCCAAACTTTCAATTTCTGAATATTTGAATGAATCATTCTCCTTGTTTTGCAGGATTACGATGCATGAATAGGTTGATTTATCAGAGAATACCTGATACGCACCGAACGAAGTAATTGCTTTTACAGCCTTGTGGGTAGAAAGAAAATTACGAAGTTCTTTACCTGCGCCAACCTTCATGAATTTACTTGGAACAATGTATCCCATCGCACCATTTTCTTTCAACAGTTTGAAAGCACGTTCTATAAAGAGGAAATATTTATCGTATTGTTTGTAGGAACTCTTATAGCATTTGGGATAAAGTTTGTGTTCCTTTGGCGTAAACTTCTTAATGTCCTCTGTCTTCATGTACGGAGGATTGCCGACAATGTAGTCAAACTTATGTTCTCCGAAGTCAAAAGGATTGATTTCTTCTGCTTGATTGCTTGGTACGTCAGATGCTTCGAGCAAACTGTTTCCGTAGAAGATGTTCTCTTCAAGGGTTGGCAATACAGGATGGAATGCAGCGATTGTTGATTCGTCCTCTCCTTCAAGCAGTTTCAACAGAAGTCCAAATTTACAAGCTTCTACTGCATTGAAGTCTTTATCAACACCATAGATGCATTTCGTAAGTACATCTCGTTTAACTGCAAATTTGAGCTTGAACGTATTTACATCTGTTTGAATTAGTTTACTTCTGTCATTTACTGTATAGAAGTCAACCAATGCATCACAAAGAAGCTGGAATGTTTCCAGCAGGAAAGCTCCAGAACCGCATGCAATATCAGCACATCTAAGATTTTGAATTTGACTATCTGTCAAATGCGTAAGATTTTCCTTTATCGTTTGGCGAAGTATTTCTCGTACAATGAAATTCGGAGTTGTTACGATGTCTCTGTCTTCATTTTCAGGCTTATTAACGATGCTTAAGTGACCGTCAGCTACAGCAAGCCTTTGTGAAAGGAAAATCTCATAAATCTTACCGAGAATGTCGGATGATAGAACAGCGAACGAATAAGGACTTTGTGGAAAATAGAGTTCACGGATGATTGACCAGAAAGAAGAACTTACATTACCAATGATTTCATCAGATAGTTTTTCCTCAAAAAGGCCAGAATTGTAGCGATAGTCTGCAGCTTTGAACTTTGCTATCAGTTCCTGATGGCTATTGTGATCAGCAATCAGCAACAGGCTTTGGTATGTTTCTATATTTCTATCTTCACACACACGAAGGAACAGAATCTTGTTGATATAACTCTGAACTATATCCCCAAGTTCCTCCATTTCGATTTCTCTGTTATTATGCAGAATCTCAGTTCCAAGCATCAAGCGCCAAGCGTTAATCTGTTGCAAAAATAGCTCATCAACCGATTTGTGATTAACGTTTACTTCAATCTCACTCCATACCTCATCAAAGTGACCTGTGTACACAGAATTCTTACCAAGATACTCCAAAAGTACCTCGGCGACATCTTCGTACTCGGTGTACTTGTATTCACGGACAATTGCCTTGACGCGAGTGTCGTTCTGCTCTACTGGATAAGAGGTATCATAAATATATAGGTGTTCAAAGTTGCTCAATACACTTATTTTCAAACCAGCAGTAAAGCCATAACGACGAATCTGCTTTGCAGGTTCGTCATCACGTTCAATGCGGATACAAGGCTTTTTCGCTTCAAGGAAGAACTTGCGTTCGCCGAAGAGACGGAAAGTGTAGTCAGGTTTTTTGGTATGAGAAGCAGCATTTGCTTTCAGAGGTTCCTCCAGCAAGACTTCACGCTCATTGGTATTTTTGCCAGCGGCATTACGAATGTCCCAACCAAGAATTTCAAACAATGGGTCAAGGAACTCGTTACGCACCTGAGTTTCATTGAAACGTGATGTACGATACACATCTTTACCTTGCTCATATTTCTGGACGAGGGCATGTATTTTGTTTTTCAGCTCGTTTTTAATCATATTCATCGTGAGTCAACCTGTAAGTGCAAAAATAGTCAATCATTTTATAAAACTCTTGTTTTGGTGTTGAAAACTTGAGTTTTTCCCTTGGCCTGTTATTTTATTTCTTCTTTATGCTCATCATTCTCTTATCGGTAGCGTTTTGATAAGATGTGGTTTCCGATGAACTACTGCTTCTTTCAAGTTCACCACAGTGCGTAGCTTCACTAATTCCCACAATGCGGGCAATCCAACTAAAAAATGACACACGCTTGTGTTTCTCGTCTAAAAGCCGTAAATTTGCTGCAACGACAACAAAATACAACTTGCATTGGAGGAGCAAACAGACTGATATGTCAAGCATCAAAATACTCAATAGTTCGTTTCTCGAACAACTTGAACTCGAGCTGGCACCGGGCATCAAAGCCGGCTTTCCCAGTCCTGCGGGTGATTATCTGCAAGACTCTCTCGATTTCAATCGTGACTTCATCCGTCATCCCGACGCTACGTTCTATGGGCGGGTGTCGGGCGACTCGATGATAGATGCCGGCATCAACGATGGGGATATCGCCGTGATAGACCGTTCGGTGGAGGCTGGTCACAACGATGTAATCGTGGCTTACATCAATGGAGAGTTCACCATCAAGTATCTCGACATGACCCATGTGCATGAGGGATATATCGAATTGCGGCCCGCCAACAAGGCATTCCGACCGATTAGGGTCAGCGAATTGGATAAGTTTGAGGTGTGGGGCGTGGTGGTTTGGACCATCAAAAACTGGAAAAAATAATATGTTTTACGCCATCTGCGACTGTGACAACTGCTATGTGAGTTGTGAACGGGTGTTCCGTCCCGATCTCAACGGCAAGCCTGTTGTTGTGCTGAGCAACAACGATGGTTGCGTGGTGGCACGCAGTAAGGAAGCCAAACAGCTGGGCATCAAGGCCGGATTGCCTTATTATCAGATGAAAGAGCAATTCCCTGGTGAGGAAGTTGCCGTGTTTTCGAGCAATTACGAGTTGTATGGCGAACTCACAGCGCGCGTCATGACCATCATCAAAGAGGCTGCACCACAGATGTTTCGCTATTCCATTGACGAATGTTTCTGCTTGCTACCCGACATGAGTTTTGACGAATTGAAGCAGTGGGGCGAAGACCTGCATCAGCGTATCCTGAAGCATACGGGGCTTCCCGTCAGCATCGGAATGGCCAAAACCAAGACGCTGGCGAAGGCGGCCAGCCACTTTGCCAAGAAACATGAGGGCTATCATCATTGTTGTATCATTGATACAGAGGAAAAACGCCTCAAGGCTCTCCAGCTATTTCCAGTGGGTGAGGTGTGGGGAATAGGACATCGAAACACCCCCAAGCTGTTGGAAATGGGCGACAAAACGGCCTACGACTTTGCCAACCATTCCAAGGAGTGGGTTCGGTTGCTGTTCCATGTCACTGGTGTGCGAACCTGGATGGAACTCAATGGAGAAGACTGTATTCCGAATGAGGAACCTGCGAAAAAGAAAAGCATCTGTACCAGTCGCAGCTTTACGGGTACGATATCCGATTTTGAGGCCGTTAGAACGCACGTTTCCAACTTCGCTGTGCGCTGTTCGCAGAAGCTCAGACGGCAACACAGCGTGGCGTCTGTGGTGAGTGTTTTCATCCACACCAATCAGTTTAGAGAAGACCAGCAGCAGTATTGGAACAGTCGCGAGGTAACACTTTTAACGCCTTCCAACGCCACGCAGCAGATTGTGCAAGCGGCAGCAAAGGCTTTACAGGAAATCTTCGTGCCTGGTTTGCAGTACAAAAAAGCGGGAGTGGTGGTGATGGGAATCATGCCCGACAGTGCTGTTCAGACCAATTTCATCGATTATAACCGCGATAAGATGGAAAAACAGATGCGGCTTGATCAGGTGATCGACCACCTGAACAAGCTCGGTGGCTCCGAATTGGTGGTATTAGGAGCCCAACAATACCGTGAAAAAGACAAGCAAGGCCACCACGTTGCTTTCACGGATGCCATTCGACACGACTTCAAAAGCAAGAATCCAACCACGCGTTGGAGCGACATCATCACGCTGAAATAGGCATTCACAAACGCTTTTTGGTAGCAAATTGTGACGGAAGTCGCCCTGCGTGTTCCGCCTCTTATCCTTCTTCTGCCTGCTCAAGCAGTTGTTCTTGCGTTGTTTCGTCCTGTTTTTTCTCACGCGTCACATACTTCTGCCAATAAGCAATGAGCAGGGTTGTTAACGGAAGTGCCACAATCAGACCAATGAATCCAAGCAATGTTCCCCATACAGACAGGGATAAAAGCAGGATGGCAGGATTGAGGTTCATGGCTTTTCCCATGATTTTAGGCGTGAGGATGGTATCACTAATCAGCTGAACAATAACGAACACGAGCATGGCCAAGCCAAAGATAATCCAGAAATTCTGGCCTGTGTCAGCTGCTTTCAGCATGGACAAGAAGACCATTGGCACCAAAGCTAACGTGTGGAGGTAGGGCACCAGGTTCATAAATCCCATCATGATGCCAAGCGCAATGGCCATTGGGAAATCGATGATGGAGAGACCTATGCCGAAGAGAATGCCAAGGATGAGTGAAACAAGGCCTTGTCCTCGGATGTAATTATTGAGTTCTCTTTCCACATCTTTCATCAACTCTTCCCAGAATGGACGATTCTTCTTCGGGAAAATGCGAATCCAGTTGTCGGTCAAAAATTCATAATCTTGCAAGATAAAGAAGGTATATAATAAGGTGATTAACGACGCGATGATGCTAATCACGACACTGGCCGTTTGTCCAAGCAAGGTAAATACCTTGGGCATCCCCGTTTTAAGAATGTCGCTGAAATCCTTGCTCTTCATGAAGCTTTCTATTTCAGTGCGGTTTTTGGTAATCCAATTTGAGATGTAAGAGCCTAAGTCGCTACTGTGTGTGCTTTGATTAATCCAATTGTTGAGGATGTCGTTGAGCTTGCCAAACTGTTCTATCATCGGCGGAATGATGGCATATACAAGTCCGCTGATCACCACAGCCACAGCCAACATGGATATGATAATGGCAATGGCGCGAATCTTGACATGCATTTTATATTGTACAAACTTCACCAGTGGGTAGAGTAGGTAGGCAAAGAGCCAGGCCACAAAGAAGGGTAGCAGCACGCCACTCAGGTAGTTGACAAGATATAATACGCAGAATATCAATAGCAAGATGGAGGCTACGCGTATGAATTTGTCAAAGGTAATTTCTTGTCTTTTCATATTTTTGTAGATTGGTGTGTCTTATTTGAGTTTTTCTCCCTGTTGGGGAGCCATCGAAACAGACTGCTCTTGGCGTAAGGCCTTTTGGTAACATTCCCGACAAAGGGGTTCGTAGGTGAGCTTTTCGCCCAGCAAAACGCGCTTATCGTTCTGCACCAATCGGTGGCTGATGTAGGCCAAGGCGCCACATTTCACGCAGATGGCATGCACTTTTGTCACCTCATCAGCGATGGCGCACAAGCTGGGAATGGGTCCGAAAGGCCTTCCTTGGAAGTCCATGTCAAGTCCCGCGATGATAACGCGCACCCCTTTGTTGGCCAATTCGTTGCAAACGTTGACGAGACCCTTGTCAAAAAATTGGGCTTCATCGATGCCCACGACATCCGTGTCGGATGACAATAGCAAAATGCTTGACGAAGAATCAACGGGAGTAGATAGAATGGCATGCTGGTCATGGCTCACCACATTCTCCTCGGAATAGCGGGTGTCTATGGCGGGCTTGAATATCTCAACTCGCTGTTTGGCAAAGTTAGCTCGTCTCAAGCGCCTAATCAGCTCTTCTGTCTTACCCGAAAACATAGAGCCACATATCACTTCTATTCTTCCTGGGCGGTGTGATTCGCCTGTCAAATACTCCATCATGTTGATGCAAAAATACGAAGAGCAATTAAAAATTGCAAAGAAATTGACAGTTTTTTTGCTCGTGTTGATTATTTAACTATATTTGCGTACTGTATGGGGATATTGTACATCGTGCCCACCCCTGTGGGAAATATGGAAGATATGACGATGCGAGCCATTCGCATTCTCAAGGAGGTGGACCTGGTGTTGGCAGAAGATACCAGGACATCGGGCAAGCTTTTGAAGCATTATGACATTCAGAATCACTTGCTGTCACACCATAAGTTCAATGAACATGGCACTTCCGCGGGCATTGTAGAACGATTGAAAGCGGGCCAGAGCATAGCGCTCGTCAGCGATGCGGGTACACCCGGCATCAGCGATCCGGGGTTTTTTCTGGCGCGCGAGGCTGCAAAAGCAGGCATTACGGTACAAACACTGCCTGGAGCCACCGCTTGCATTCCGGCTATTGTCTCATCCGGTTTGCCCTGTGACCGCTTCTGTTTCGAAGGCTTCTTGCCTCAGAAAAAAGGTCGACAGACACAGTTGGAGGCGCTCAAAGAAGAGCATAGAACGATGATTTTCTACGAGTCGCCCTATCGTTTGCTGAAAACATTACAGCAATTTGCCGATGTATTTGGCCCCGACCGCCCCGTGAGCGTGGCTCGTGAGATATCCAAACTGCACGAAGAGCATGTTCGAGGCACACTTGAAGAGGTGATACAACATTTTAAAGAAATCCCACCGAGGGGCGAAATCGTCATTGTAGTGGGTGGAAATAACAAGAATAAAAAACTTAAAACAGAACGAATATGAAAAAGTTTTTAAGCCTGACCGCCATTGCCGTCATTACTTTCGCATGCTTTGGATGTCAGAATAACAAGAAAAACAGTGAATTGGAAAATGCTGCTCAAGCTGATTCTTTGCAGCAAGTCATCAGTCAGAAAGACAACGAAATCAATGACATGATGGGTACACTCAACGAAATCCAAGAGGGATTCAAGGAAATTACTGCGGCAGAAAACAGGGTGACCATCGCCAAGGAAGGCGAGGGCGCCAACAAAGGGCAGCAGATTCGCGAGGACATTCAGTTCATCGCGTCTACCATGAAGCGTAATCGCGAACTGATTGCCAAGCTCCGCAACCAACTCAAGCAAAGCTCCGTGAAAGGGGATGGCTTGAAAAAAGCATTGGACAGCCTCACCGCTCAGTTGGAAGAGAAAGACAAGCAGCTTCAGCAATTGCGTGCTGAACTGGATGCCAAGGATATCCATATCTCCGAGTTGGATGAAACAATCAACAACCTGAACACCAATGTCAACAATTTGGCTACCGAGAGTTCACAGAAATCGCAGGTAATCAACAGCCAGGACAAGCAGCTCAACACCGCTTGGTTTGTGTTTGGTACGCGGAAAGAACTGAAAGAACAGCGAATCATCGAGGGGGATAAAGTGTTGCAGGCCAACTTCAACAAGGATTATTTCACCAAGATTGACATCCGCGTGGACAAGGAAATCAAGTTGTACTCCAAGTCGGCTAAGGTTCTCACCATGCACCCATCCAGCAGTTATGTGTTGCAGCGCGATGCCAACAAGCAGTACGTGCTTCGAATCACTAATCCAGAAATCTTCTGGAGCACCAGCAAGTATCTCGTTATTTTGGTGAGATAAGTCTGTCGACAACCATGCTCTTTCCCAGAAACAACGTGCATGCGTCGGCTGGGAAACAAGAATCATACACATCAATCCTCTTGCTCGGATTAGTCTGAGTAGGAGGATTTTATATTTATAATCAACCGCTTCGATCCCTCTGTTGAAACGGCTTATTCTCCAGTAAACACCGTTCATTCCCCTGTTGATGCCGCTTCAATCCTCTTGTAGAAACGGCTCATTCTCCTATTAAAACAGCTTCAATCCCCCTGTTGACAACGTTCTGAGGCGGTTCAGCCCTGCAATGCCTTATCTTTTTGCCTTAAAAAACTGTTGCATTAGCTGCTTGCATTCCTCTTCCAGCACGCCACCCGTGACCGTGGCCTTGGTATGCAATACGTTTGGTGCATACCGCTGGTAGCCCCGTTTCTCATCACCGGCTCCATATACGATGCGTGAAACCTGCGCCCATCCCATGGCACCAGCGCACATCGGACAAGGCTCAACGGTAACGTAGAGAGTGCATTGGGGCAGATATTTGCCGCCAAGTTGAGCCGCTGCGGCCGTGATGACTATCATCTCCGCATGCGCTGTGACGTCATTCAGGGTTTCTGTCTGGTTGTGTGCCCGTGCGATGATGCGACCTTGGCACACAACGACGGCGCCAATGGGTACTTCACCTTCATCGTAGGCTGCATGAGCCTCTGCCAGTGCCTTTTGCATAAACTGTTCGTCTTGTTTGCGTTGTTCGTCGTCTGTCATGGTCGTGTCTGTTTGTGTGCTTGCAAATTTACAATATTCTTTTTGATGTGTGGAAGAAAAACCGTATTTTTGCAACACATCATCAGGAAGCATCAGCACATGGCAACACACAATAATTTCGGAAAATGGGGCGAAGATACAGCCGTCGATTACCTGCACAAGCAGGGATATACCATCCGCGAGCGTGGCTGGCGGCATGGTAAGTTCGAGATTGATATTATCGCCTTATCGCCCGATGGCATTACCTGTGTGTTTGTCGAGGTGAAAACACGTCGTTCAGGCGAGGTCGCCTTGCCCTCCGATGCCGTTGATGAGAAAAAGATGAGGAATCTCGGTATTGCGGCCGATGTTTATGTAAAGATGTTTGACATACAAGAGGAGCCGCGCTTTGATATCATTTCCATCGTGGGATCGACAGCTGAGAACATGCAAATCGAGCACCTCGAAGATGCCTTCAACCCTGTATTGCTATAGCCAATGATGCGTATCAAACTGGTCAAACTCAATGAGGTAGATTCTACCAATGTGTACCTTTGCGAACACGCTGATTGTTTCAAGGAAGAGATGGTGGTCGTACAGGCCGATTATCAGACGAGCGGTAAGGGGCAAGGACAGAATGGTTGGGAAAGTCAGGCTGGGAAAAATTTACTGTATTCCTTGCTGGTTCATCCCCAAAAGCTGCCTGTAAAAAGTCAATTCTTTTTGTCCATGGCCGGTGCTTTGTCCATCAAAGCCGTCTTAGACGAATATGTTGACGACATTACCCTCAAATGGCCGAATGACATCTACTGGAAAGACTTCAAACTGAGTGGCACACTCATTGAGTTGAGCGTACACGCACAGATGATACGTCACTGTGTCTATGGAGTGGGCCTCAACGTCAATCAGACGGTATTTGAGAGCGATGCGCCCAATCCAGTGTCCTTAGCGCAGATTCTGGGACATGAATTGGACCGCGACAAGCTGCTCCATCAACTCATCAAAGCTTTCGAAGTGTATTACAATCGCTTGGAAGAAGGAGCGTTCGACGAAATCTCAAGTCAGTATCATGCTGTGCTGTATCGGCGGGAGGGCGTGCATCCTTATCGCGACCGTGAGGGCTGTTTCCAGGCTTCCATCGTGACGGTGGAACCCGATGGGCGACTGGTGTTGAAAGATACGGATGGGCGCATGAGAGGCTACTATCTTAAAGAGGTGGAATTTGTTTAAGAAAGAATCAATCAAACGATCATTTATAATCAATATGGTAAAGTTTAAACGTATACTCTTGAAGTTGAGTGGAGAGAGCCTGATGGGCAGTCAGAGCTATGGTATCGACCCCAATCGGCTCGCCGACTATGCCCAACAAATCAAGGAAGTGCACGACATGGGCGTGCAAGTAAGCATCGTCATCGGTGGCGGAAACATTTTCAGAGGACTGAGCGGGTCACAGAAAGGCTTCGACCGCGTGAAGGGTGACCAGATGGGCATGTGCGCTACAGTGATCAACTCTTTGGCGTTGAGTTCTGCATTGGGTGCGATTGGCGTTAAAAACAAGGTGATGACAGCCATTCGCATGGAGCCTATTGGCGAGTATTACAACAAATGGAAGGCCATTGAGGCGATGGAAAATGGACTGGTTTGCATCTTCTCGTGCGGCACGGGTTCGCCCTATTTCACCACTGACACAGGCAGTTCGCTGCGTGGCATCGAGATTGAAGCCGACGTCATGCTCAAAGGTACGCGCGTTGACGGCGTGTACACAGCCGACCCGGAGAAAGACCCCACGGCAACGAAGTTTGATGACATCACCTTTGACGAGGTGTATAACCGTCATTTGAAGGTGATGGATCTCACCGCGACGGCCATGTGCAAGGAAAACAACCTGCCGGTCTACGTGTTCAACATGGATGTGGTTGGCAACCTGAAGAAGGTGATGGAAGGCGAACCCATCGGCACCTTGGTGCACAATTAGGCTGGTGGAAAATAAGGTTCTTCCGTTAAATGCCAGATGCTTATCATGCTGAACGAATAGCTTTCATGTGAAGAGTCACAAATATGCCACAGGCATACAATTATTTCCGCTATGCGTTATAGTTCATGGCAGCTATAATCAGCAAGAATAAAACCAGCATGAGCGAAGGGGGAAAGAAGATACCCAACTGTGTAAGCTTTCTTTCCTTCCTTGCTGGCCCGTCGAGGATGGCTAAAAACTGATACTATTTAAGCCGCACATTTGATACGAATGCGGGGGCTATAGATTGGGATATCAATACTGGAGAATACCAATATGGCGGTACATCCAATTATAAATATAACCTAGAATATTCAATCATAAGGAGATGAGAACATTGCTTAAATTCCTCTATATATTTGCCTTAGTTGTGGGATTATCTTCCTGCGAAAATGAAGACGAAGAATTCGAAAATATAGATTTCAAGGTCACTGGCATCGAATTGCACGATGTGAGTGTTAACAACCATACACATGTTGGTACATTGTTAGCTGAAGGAGGAACGATTACTTTCGAAGCTAAAGGAAAAAATAAAGATTCTGGTTTTGTGAGTGAAGTCTCTTGTGGAAATTATCGATGGGATAGCTCACAACTACAAGATATTCAATATCCTCAAACTATCTGTAATGAGGGTTGGGGACAGGTGACTATAACATCTGTTTTGCCACATACAACAAAAGTCATTATAACGCCAAACACAACTGGTTCAACCAGAGAAATCCGAGTTGTATTTGGTGGAGCTTATAAGACATCAATTGTTTATATAAGACAACCGAGTATATAGAATGTTCAGCTTTAGAGGATGGGGTATACCAATTTTATCACGCTGTGAATGTCGCGAACGTACTACAAATAAGCAGGAGGTTAATTTTGGGAAAGTACTCCCTGACACACCAGAATCTAACCACATAACGTAGGGGCGTGATTTATCACGTCCGCCTGCGAAATTAAAGAATCTCGCCCCTACGGATTTGTTGAATATTTTTCCTGTTTTAGGCCTCTAAAACGGCACCTTGAAACTTTCAATATAGAAAAAATCAATAGGCTGGGAGGAAGCAAACAAGCGATAGGTTTGCTTGAAAAAGTGTCATTTGCTGTTAGGGCATTGAGATTGTGTGCGAAGAAGCATCATCTTAGTGCCCTATTTACATGTTCTTGTCTGGCAAAGGCATTGAGATTGTACGCTTAAAGCCATCCTTTTAGAGCAAGAAAAAATAAAAAATGAATGTGTTGCGATACTAAAAAGACGTAATTACCTGTGTATTAACGTGATACCAGAATGCTCATTTTGGGCGTATTTGCGCCATGCAGCCAGGCCAGTTGCAAATACGCAAAATATGAAGCGGTTGGTTGTTAAGAAAATTCAAAGTATGTCCAGATGAAAATTTTGTGAGCCAAATGTGTGCCTGCTCAATTTGATTTCATTCCATTACAGGCGCAGAATGAGGCAAAGAATAATCACTTTTCCTTAGTTCTTAATTTCCGTTTCAGCAGGTTCTTCTTCAAATTCGACGTATTCGCCTTCGTCTTTTTTGAAGATTTTTTTGTTTATTTCGTCAGCATCCCGATGGTCTACCACCGTTTGGGTGGTGCTTCTATGGTGCTGCTGTCGCTGGGCTGACCCTTTGGCCTGCTCTCTGAACTGTCTGGCACCTTCGCGGAAAATGCTGATAAACTTTGCTGCGGAAAAGCCTACCACCAGCAAGCCGATGAGGAAAATGATAAAAATTATTTTGAATATCATAGTTTCTGTTCTTTGTCGTGATTCATCTTGGTGATTTTTGACCTACCTGTCAGTAACAATCCCAAGGATATGAGGAAGTAGCAGGCGATGACAATCCACCAACCTTTCAACACGCCAAACGTTACAAGCACAACAGCGGTGAAGATGATGAAACTGTGTCGGATGGCGTTGCCCTGCCATTTAAAGTTTTTGAATTTAAGGGCGAACATGGGAATCTCGCTGACCAATAGATAACAACTCAACAGCAGCAGTACTAAAATGTATACCAGTGCGCCGGCATTGTTTTCGAGCCAGGCAGGACTTGTGACGATAAGCGACCCCCAAAACAGGGCGTTCGCCGGTGTGGGAAGCCCAATGAACGAATCGGTTTGACGCGTGTCAATATTGAATTTGGCCAGCCGCAGTGCCGAGAAAGCTGCCATGAGGAAGGCCAGAAAGGGAATGAACGTGCGGTAAGGGTCGAAAGAAAACGCCTCTGGCGTAGTGAGAAACGACGGGTAGTCGATGACCGTAAGCTCACAAAAAATCATGGTGGACGGTGCTACGCCAAAGGTGACGCAATCGGCCAGCGAGTCTAATTCTTTGCCGATGGGCGATGATACCTTCAGAAAGCGGGCCGACATACCGTCAAAAAAGTCGAATGTGGCTCCGGCGAGTATCCATATCAAGGCCATCTTGGCATCGCCGACAAAGGCGAAACAAGTTGCGATGCAGCCCGAAATGAGGTTGCTGCAAGTCAGTGCGTTGGGTATGTTTCTTTTGATGAAATTGCTCATTTGTATCATAGAGGTTCGGTAGGGTAGTGCGGACGACGTGCGTCAGCCCGATTGCCGTTCCCGCTTTATTTTATTTTAGTTTTGCAATGACGGTGTGGTCACCCGTTGTTTTTTGTCCCATTTTCACGCACACTTCCGTTCCGATGGGCAGGTACACGTCCACGCGCGAACCAAACTTGATGAAGCCCAGGTGCTCGTCAATGTAGCAGTCTTCACCTTCCTTGGCGTAGGTCACGATGCGTCTGGCCATGGCTCCGGCAATCTGTCGACAGAGAACGTCCACACCGTCGGGCGTGGTGATGATGACATCGCTGTGCTCATTTTCCTCACTGGCTTTGGGCAGCCATGCCTTGTGGTAGTTGCCGTTTTGGTGATGAACCAGTTTCACCTTACCGTCAACGGGAAACCAGTTGGCGTGAACGTTGAACAGGCTCATGAAGACCGAAATCATGAGGCGCTTCTCGTGGAAGTACTTGTTCTCTTCCACCTCCTCAATCACCACGATTTTGCCATCAGCCGGGGCCACCACAATCTTGTCGGTGTCCTCGGAAGGAAAATAGCGGATGGGGCATTGAAAGAAATTGATGACGATGCAATATATTGTTCCGAAGATAACCGTAAAGGCATAAAATGGGATTTTAGTTTCGAACGAACGCCATAATAGCAATGCAATGGCTGCAATGGCAATGAATCCCCAAATCAGGGTGTCTGTTCCTTCGCGATGTATACGGATTTTCTTCAGTTTTTTGATTCTTTTAATCATAGTATGAAAACCGATTAGAAGTTTGTGCAAAGATAATTGTTTTTTAGAAACCGCACAAACTTTTACGCTCATTCTTTGGCTGTGTCGCGCATATTGAGTACCTTTACGCTCCAAATAAATTGAGCACATGAACGATTTTGTCCACCTACACGTACATACTTATTATTCCATTCTGGACGGTCAGTCGCCTGTGAAGCGGCTCGTTGACAAGGCTGTTGCCGACGGGATGCGCGGACTGGCCATCACCGACCATGGAAACATGTTTGGCATCAAGGAATTTTTCGACTATGCCAACACGGTTAACAAGCAGTTGAAGGCCGACGGCAAGCAACCCTTCAAGCCCATTTTCGGTTGTGAGATGTATGTGGCTCGGCGCAGTAGGTTCGACAAGGTCAAGGATATGGGCGACATGAGTGGTTACCACCTCATCGTGTTGGCGAAAAACTATCGTGGCTACAAAAACCTCATCAAGCTGGTGAGCCATGCCTGGGAGGAGGGCTATTACATGCGGCCGCGTACCGACCGTGAGGAATTGGAGAAATATCATGAAGACCTCATCGTTTGTTCGGCTTGCCTGGCCGGTGAGGTGCCACGCAAAATCATTGCCGGCGACATGGCCGGGGCCAGGGAAGCGGTAGAGTGGTACAAGCGAGTTTTTGGCGACGATTATTACCTGGAGATACAACGCCACGAGGTGAAAGACCCCTCCATTCGGGCCAACCGTGAGGCCTATCCCATGCAGCAGCGCGCCAATCAGGTGATTTTCAACCTGGCCAAGGAGTACGGCATTAAGGTGGTGTGCACCAATGACGTTCACTTTGTGGACAAAGAGAATGCCGAGGCCCACGATCACCTGCTGTGTCTCTCTACGGGGAAAGACCTTGACGACCCCACGCGCATGCTCTATTCCAAGCAAGAGTGGTTCAAGACCCGCGAAGAGATGAACAGCATCTTCAGCGATGTGCCAGAAACGATGGCGAATACCATCGAGATTCTTAATAAGGTGGAAACCTATTCCATCAACCACGACCCCATCATGCCTAACTTCCCCATCCCCGAATCGTTTGGGAAGGAAGAGGATTGGAAACAAAAGTTCACGGAGGAAGATCTCCGCCGCGAGTTTACCACCGACGAAAATGGCGAGAATCCCATGTCGGAGGAAGACGCGCAGAAGCGGGTAGACCATCTTGGCGGCTACGAGAAGATGTATCGCATCAAGTTTGAGGCCGATTATTTGCAGCATCTTGCCTACGAGGGTGCCAAGCCATTGTATGGCGACCCGCTGCCCAAGGAGGTCGACGACCGCATACGCTTTGAGCTTCATGTGATGAAGACCATGGGTTTTCCAGGTTATTTCTTGATTGTATCCGACTTCATTCGCGCGGCCCGAGAGGAATTGGGCGTGATGGTAGGACCGGGACGTGGGTCGGCAGCCGGGTCGGTTGTGGCCTACTGTTTGGGCATCACGAAGATTGATCCCCTGAAATACGACTTGCTGTTTGAGCGTTTCTTGAACCCCGACCGTATCTCTTTGCCCGATATCGACACCGACTTTGATGACGATGGCCGGGGAAAGGTGCTGAAATGGGTGATGGACAAGTATGGACACGAGAACTGTGCGCACATCATCACCTACGGCAGTATGGCGACCAAGAACTCCATCAAGGACGTGGCACGGGTGGAAAAACTGCCGCTGGAGCGAGCAAACGCTTTGTGCAAGGCCATTCCGGACAGGCTTCCCGATAAGATGAAAATGAACCTCACCAACGCCATCAAGTGCACGCCAGAGCTACAGATGGCCGAGGCCTCTACCGACATACGCGAGAGCAACACCATCAAATATGCCAAGATGCTGGAGGGAACGGTGCGGGGAACGGGCATCCATGCATGTGGTTTTATCATCTGTCGCGACCCCATCAGCGACTGGGTACCCGTGTCAACGGCCGATGACCCCGACTTTAAGGACGAAAAGACTAACTGTACGCAGTATGATGGGCATGTGATTGAGGAAACAGGACTGATAAAGATGGACTTCTTGGGGCTGAAAACCCTGTCTGAGTTGAAAGAAGCAGTAAAAAATGTGAAGCTAACGAAGAACATAGACATTGACCTCGATAAGATTCCCATTGACGACGAATTGACCTACAAGCTTTATCAAGAGGGCCGCACCATCGGCACGTTCCAGTTTGAGTCGGCCGGCATGCAGAATTATCTGCGCCAGTTGAGTCCGACGAAGTTTGAAGATCTCATCGCCATGAACGCCCTCTACCGCCCCGGTCCCATGGACAACATCCCGT
>CAMQBP010000014.1 GCA_946999025.1 uncultured Prevotella sp.
TCATGTCTCCGCAACTATAACGCTTGGAAGTCCTGTAAATAAGGAGTTTCAAGCGTTTTTCGTTTAGGTATGACAGGGCACATGCGGCACGTCATCATCAACTGCAACAGAGCTGAAACACGATTCGTCTACAGCATCATTCGAGAAAAAGGTATAAAATCTTATCCATCCACACCTATTATATCTTAAGTTTTTTCGTATCTTTGCAGTCATTACAACGATTATGTAGACGATAAGACGCATGGAAACATCGGTCTTGCATCACTAACATTAAATATTATGACAGTAAAAGAGGATCATAGCACGGAAGAGAAGAAGAGTTTGAGTTTTGTGGAGCAACTCGTTGAAGACGACCTTGCCAAGGGTAAGAATGGCGGTCGCATTCAAACACGCTTCCCTCCAGAACCCAATGGCTATCTGCATATCGGTCACGCCAAGGCCATCTGCATGGACTTTGGCATCGCCGAGAAATACAACGGAGTGTGCAATCTTCGGTTCGACGACACCAATCCCAGCAAAGAAAACATCGAATATGTGGAGAACATCCTGCATGACATCAGCTGGTTGGGATTCAAATGGGGAAATGTTTATTATGCTTCCGATTATTTTGAGAAGCTTTGGGACTTTGCAGTGTGGATGATTAAGCAAGGACTCGCCTACATTGACGAGCAGACGTCTGAGGAGATTGCACAGCAAAAAGGCACGCCCACCACACCTGGTACGGCCTCGCCTTACCGCGACCGACCCATCGAAGAGTCGTTGGAGCTGTTCAACAAGATGAACACTCCTGAGGCTGTGGAAGGCAGCATGGTGCTTCGTGCCAAGTTAGATATGGCCAATCCGAACATGCACTTCCGCGATCCTATCATCTATCGCATCATACACATTCCGCATCACAGGACAGGAACCAAATGGAACGCATACCCCATGTACGACTTCGCCCATGGACAGAGCGACTATTTCGAAGGTGTTACCCACTCTATTTGTACGCTAGAGTTTGTTCCTCACCGCCCATTGTACGACCATCTTGTTGACTTTCTCAAGATGATGGATGGTTCGGATGATAACATGCAGGACAACCGTCCGCGACAGATTGAGTTCAATCGACTGAATCTCACCTACACCGTGATGAGCAAGCGCAAGCTGCACTCACTGGTAGAAGAGCGATTGGTGTCAGGATGGGACGACCCTCGTATGCCCACCCTGTGCGGCATGCGTCGCCGTGGTTATTCGCCTGAAAGCATTAGGCAATTCATCAACTCCATTGGCTACACCAAGTTCGATGCCTTGAACGACGTTGCCTTGCTCGAAGCTGCCGTGCGCGATGACCTCAACAAGAGGGCATGCCGAGTGAGTGCAGTGCTTGATCCGGTGAAACTGGTCATCACCAACTATCCCGAAGGGAAATCAGAAGAGATGGAAGCCATCAACAATCCGGAGAACGAGGCCGATGGTACACACCACATCACCTTCAGTAGAAACCTCTGGATAGAGCGTGCTGACTTCATGGAGGACGCTCCGAAGAAGTTCTTCCGCATGACCCCGGGCAAGGAAGTTCGATTGAAGAACGCTTACATCGTGAAGTGTACGGGATGCACGAAGGACGAGGAAGGCAACATTATAGAGATACAAGCAGAGTATGACCCACTGAGCAAGAGCGGTTTGGAGGGAGCCAACAGAAAGGTAAAAGGTACTTTACACTGGGTATCTGCCGACCATTGTAGGCAGGCAGAGGTGCGAGAATACGACCGATTGTTCTTTGTTGAGAACCCTGGTGCTGATGAAAGGGACTTCCATGAACTGCTCAATCCTGACAGCTTGCGCGTGTTCCCGAACTGTTACGTTGAAGCATACGCGGCAGACAAACAGCCGGGAGAGTATCTACAGTTCCAAAGAATCGGTTATTTCATGGCCGATCCGGACAGAACAGACGACCACTTAGTATTCAATAAGACAGTAGGACTGAAAGACACCTGGGCAAAGGTTAACAAATAACCTTGCCCTTTCGGGTGTTTTTTCATTCGTTGTACGATGGCAGAAACAAATAACTTTTTTGATAATAAGGAATTCAAGGATAACCTGAAACGATATGAAGAAGCTCATATCCAGGGGCTTTCCATCTATTTAGATGCGGATGATTTTGCCGATATCGCAGAGTATTACCGCGGCAAAGGTCGCATAGACGAAGCGCATGCGGTGCTTGACGAGGCGATAAATCTGTTTCCTGGCTCAACAACCCTATGGACTGTCAAAGCCAGAATAACGCTTTTGGAAGGCGGTGATGTGGAGCGTGCTTACGAATACATCAGTCATGTTGACGACAAGGACGACGTGGAATATACTTATACGTTAGCCGAAATCATGATTATAGATGGAAAAGCAAAGCAGGCAGACCAACTGTTGCACCGTCGATTTGAGCGGGTTGATGAAGATGAGCGGGAGGAATTCAAGCAAGACGTCGCCAACATATACGCAGATTACGAGGAGTTTGACCTCGCAAAAGAGTGGTTCGACCGGCTTGAACCCAATGAAGACAACAGTTATAAAGAACTGAAAGGACGCATTGCATTGGGCACTGGCAACCTTGAAGACAGCGAGAATATCTTCCAGGAACTGATTGATGAAGATCCCTACTCAACGAGCTATTGGAACAATCTGGCAATGCTGCAATTCTTGAAGAGTAATTTCAACGACTCAATCACCAGCAGCGAGTTCTCCATTGCCATCAACCCCGATGACGTAGAAGCGATTCTTACCAAAGCAAACGGCCTCTTCAGTTTGGGCAATTACGAAGAGGCGCTGAATTATTTCGACCGATATAGCAAGCTGGTTCCGGATGATTTGTCGGTAGTGATGCTAAAAGGCGTTACGCTTTTACATCTCAACAAACCAGAAGAAGCCCTCACTCACTTCAAGAAAGCAGAGAAGATGGGGCGACATTCGGCGTCCAACTTGCCTGAAATCTACCAGGAAATAGCCTTCACTCTGTCACAGCAGGGGCGCGTGGAAGAAGCTCTCGCCTACTTGGACAAGAAGGAAAAGCTGCCCAACGACAACCACTGTGATACCTTGCTGCTCAAAGGACACATTCTCTTAGAGAACGATTATCTGGAGAAGGCACAAGAGGTTTTTCAGGAAGCAATTAGAAGTTCAGACAATTCACCCAGCACTTTTTTACAGATAGCCATATCCGTTTACGACTGTCGATACGTCCACTTGGCATACAATTTATTCTTGTCATATTTCAAAGACATGGGCGACACCTGTCAAGACGGCTACGCTTACTTCGCTCGCTGTGCCAATGAACTGGGAAAAAAGAAAGAATTCGCCCACGCCGTGAAGCTGGCTTGTGAGAGAAATCCGATGGAAGCGAAAATGGTTTTGGCCGACTTGTTTCCCGAAGGAATGAGTACTGAAGAGTATTATCCCTACCTGCTTTCAACGAATACGGATGAGAGAAAGCAAAAATAACCAGCCAAAATAGACAAAACAATGAATTGGTTTTCTTCCCTGATGGGGAATCTTAACTATTGGACAGTATTCTTATTAATGTACATAGAGGGAACAGTGATCCCCGTTCCCTCCGAGTTGATTGTCTCACCCGCTGCCTATCATGCCGCAGCTGGTCATCTTGACGTCGCGCTCGTCATCATCTTTGCCACCCTGGGCGCTGTCCTTGGGTCGGCAACCAACTATATAGCAGCCTACTATCTGGGCCGCCCCATCGTCTATAGGTTTGCCAACAGCAAGTTAGGACACCTGTGTTTGCTGAACCAAGAGAAGATACAAAAGAGCGAAAAATATTTTAATGACCATGGTGTGATAGCCACCTTGACTGGCAGATTGTTGCCTGGAATCAGACAAGTGATATCGGTTCCCGCCGGCTTAGCCAAGATGAAGTTTTGGAAATTCATACTCTACACCACCATTGGGGCGGGCATTTGGAATTGTGTGCTGGCCGCCTTGGGTTGGTATTTGCACTCCATTGTACCGGAAGAACAGCTCAATGATAAGATTTTAGAGTATAACGACCATATCAAGGTGGTGATTTTAAGCCTGTTTGGCTTGATGGTAGCCTATTTTGTCATCAAGCATTTTCTCAACAAGCGCAAGAAAAACAAGACACAATCTTCCAACCCTTCCTGAAAAGAATCAACCAGCTAAAAAACTTGAGGAATCCAACTTCAGCAGCTGATTGTATGTTAACTTTCGTTAATAGCATAACAACTGCAAGCACTTCTGCTATTATTTGTCAATCAAAATGCCTATCTTTGCACTCACTTTAACGAGAATCGCCGATATGGCTCAGTTGGTAGAGCAACTCATTCGTAATGAGTAGGTCCCCGGTTCGAGTCCGGGTATCGGCTCTCTTGCGGAATTAGCACATCGGTAGTGCGTGGGCTTCCCAAGCCTGAGAGGCGGGTTCGATTCCCGTATTCCGCTCTTTCTTTATCTTTAATCCCCCTTATTTTTCGCTTCTTCTTCAGCACTGAAGATATATTGCATCACGACAGCGTCACGATAGGCCGTTCCATCGTAAAGCCAATCGGCCAACCTGCACCCCTCGGTGAAGCCCAATTGTGCGAACAAAGCCAAGATATTGCCCTTGTCAACGGCTACCACGACATAGATTTGATGCAGATGTAACACATGTTTGGCATATTTCAACACTTCCTGTACCACCGCCTTGCCATAGCCTTTGCCACGAAACTGCTCTTGAATCACGATGCCTAATTCGGCTCTTTGGTGTTGGGGTGCGAAGTTCACGATATCAACCATGCCAATGGTCTTGCCGCATTCGTTTTCTATTATCAGTCTTACTTGCTTGTCAGTATAGATGTCTCCCGAGGAATGTGCAATGTAGTCGTGCAGCACATACCTGGAATAAGGAACATTAGTCGCACTGACATTCCACAACTTCACATCGTTTTCAATCTTATACAACAAGTCAAGATCTTCGGGCTCCATGGCCCTTAGCTGCGCATGTATCATGATTTTAACTTCGTTTTATGAGAGAATTTCCGATCCAGTAATCACCATTTTCGTTTCTGGCAGATACGTTCCGATGCACACCTTCTCACTTGGTTGTGAGGCAAAGAGATTCAATACTTGATCAAAATTGTAGGCTTGGGTATCGTAAACCACATACACCTTGTCGGCTTGTGGCAGACTCAAAGTCAGATGGCCTTCGGGATGATCGTCGTAGGTGGATGTCACAAACTGTGCGCAAAGTCCTTTTCGCCGCGCAATCTCCTCGCACTCCCGCATGGCTTTGCTACTTCCGATGAAGATATACCGCACTGTTTCATGTTTTTTTGCCCGAAAAAGTCCCAATCCCTGTTTGGCCTTCACCACCTGCATGCTCACCAAAGCCATGAGAGCCTTAGCGTAGATGGCCATCTTAATGGGCAACCCCAGCAGGATGCTCATGCCGCCATAATGCTTTTTAAAGAATATCAGCATGGCTTGATAGAACACATGCACATAACGATAGGACGATTTTTGCGTGCTTTCTCCCTTATAATGCAGTATTCTCAACGGCAGATACCAGTTGTGATAACCCTTCTGAAGCAAGCGGTAAGACAGGTCTATGTCCTCTCCATACATGAAGAAATCTTCGTCGAGCAAGCCCACATCGTCGAGTGCTTTACGTGGAACGGCGAAAAACGCACCGCTGACAATTTCTATCTCGGCTGGTTCATCCCAGGGTAGGTGCCCCATGTAGTACTTTGCAAAGCGTTTACTCGTGGGATATTTCGCACACAATCCGCACATTTTGTAAAAGGCTGTCCATGGCGTTGGCACCCCTCTGCGCGACTCTTTCGCATCAAAGCCCTGCTGATTCATCATCCGAACGCCCACGCCACCTACGTCATCGTGCGAATCCATCCAATCAATGAGCTGGCGAACGGTATGCTCACCGACGATTGTATCGGGATTCAGCAATAATACATACTCACCCTTGCTTTGTCTAATGGCGAGATTGTTGGCCCTGGCGAAGCCCAAATTATGATTGCTGCTGATGAGGTTCACCGCGGGAAATCTACCTGAAAGATAGTCTACCGACCCGTCAACGGAGGCATTGTCTACCACAAAAATCTCGGCATCTACATCCTTGAGCGACCGTGTTAATGAGATTAAACACTGCTCAAGATAGTACTTTACATTGTAGTTGACGATGATGACAGACAGCTTCACTCCTTGCATGATCTTTCACGATTAAACCTTCTCGTCACCTTTTGTCTCCGTTACGCAACGATCCAAGGAGGGATAGATGAGAAACAAACTTAGAAAAACAATGACTGCCATGTAGCAAAACGCCGCATGGACGAAGAGATAATAAAACAACACGTTGACCACCAGCAGCACGCCCAACACGTCCAAGCGCACACTGCCCCACCTTTGGAGCGCGCGTACCGCTTGTGCGTCATCGCCTTTCAGCGCCTCTGCCACCTTTTTATACTTAAACAAGCGCAACGAAAGCGGGATACAACAGATGGTGAGCAGTTCCATGACCACCAGACAAACAAACTCCTTCTGGCCCGAACCGGCCCATATCCCTGATACTAAGGCACCCGTTTCAAACAGCACCACCATCAACAAAGACAGGATGATGGGCAAAAAAAACTGAATCATCAACAGGCGTTGCACGCTTCTTATCTGGTTCATGGAATTCAATGTATATCAATGTGACATCCAACCCATCACCTCCGAGCTTGGTCAGATGTGCTTTTTGCTTATCGTTCAAACGGCGTTCTGTTCACAATCGAGCGTCCCAAAGTCACCTCATCCGTGTACTCCAGCTCATCACCTACGGAGATTCCGCGCGCTATCACGGAGAGCTTCACGTCTAAAGGAGCCAATTTTCGCGAGATATAAAAATTGGTTGTGTCGCCTTCCATCGTCGAACTCAGTGCCAAAATCACCTCCGAAATACCGCCTTCCTCAACCCGTTGCACCAACGACTGTATTTCCAACTGGTCGGGACCGATGCCATCCATGGGCGAGATGATGCCGCCCAGCACATGATAAAGTCCGCGAAACTGCTGCGTGTTCTCCACCGCCATCACGTCTTGTATGTTCTCCACCACACAAATCAGCGACGTATCCCTACGCGGGTCCGAACAAATAGGACACACATCTTCATCACTGATGTTGTGACACACCCGACAGTATTTCACCTCCTGCTTCACTTTAGCGATGGCCGAGGCAAACTGTTCAACGTCACTGTTGCTTTGTCGCAGCAGGTGCAGAACCAGTCTCAAGGCCGTTTTTCGCCCTATTCCGGGGAGTTTGGAGAACTCGCTGACGGCTTTTTCAAGAAGAACAGACGGATATTGTTGTTCCATTTACAGGTACACGCCAATGCCAATCCTGAAACCGATGGTGGAAAAATCACTGTGCTTCTTGAACGATTGGTCATAGTACACGGCGGGTTCAACGGTCACCGTACGACTTAAAAAGTAAGCATATCCTACCTCTACGCCAGGCATCAAATCGTTGTAGTTGTGGTTGGCATGAATCAATTTGCAGTTAACGCCCAGGTAGATGCCATTCTGAACAATGTAGTAGCGCCCACCAACACCCGCAGAAATATAATCGGGAACCGACTCATATCCGCTGTGCTGATAGCTTAGATTGCCCAAAACCATCAAGTTGTCCTCAAAAAGATAGCCAGCTTGCGCCTGAATGCCTAAATTGAGTTTGTCCAAACCGCTGTAACTCAGATTCAATCCGGTCAACGAACCGCCGATATACGTCTTGTCTTGTTCAAACTGTGCGCTGGCCGTGAGGGTCATCAGCAACGCCGCAATCATTGTTAATAGCTTCTTCATTTTCATCAAAGTCTTTTATGTAAGTATATTTTACATCTCCTCAAAAGGCTCCACTCACACCGTTTTTCCCCGCACACACAAGCCTTTCTGAACCAAGGTTGATACTGACTTGCAGCCTGAATTGAACGCTACGGCTGGAGCAGTGATGTATTTTGCAAAAGTACATAATATATTTGAGAACCGAAAAAATATCCGTATCTTTGTCAGCATAATTCTTTTGAACGAACTGACAGGATGAAACGATTCTCACTATCCATCATATTGGCAACGCTCTCTCTTTTTGTATCCGCCCAATCTCCCACCCCTTTGCTGCAAAACGCCTTATGCTCCTCGCCCAAACGCGAAGTGAGAGCAGTGTGGCTGACCACCATCGGCGGACTGGATTGGCCTAAAACCTACGCACACACCGCGTACACAAAGGAAAAACAGCAGGAAGAATTGCGAAAACTGCTCGACCAATACCAGCGTGCCGGCATCAACACCATCTTGCTGCAAACCCGTATCAGAGGAACGATGATTTACCCATCCGCCTACGAACCATGGGACGGCTGCCTGTCGGGCGTGCCAGGAAAGAGTCCGGGGTACGACGCTTTGGCATTTGCCATTGACGAATGCCACCGCCGCGGCATGGAGTTGCACGCCTGGGTAGTTACCATGCCGCTGGGTAAATGGAACGGGTTGGGCTGCAAAACCATGAGGAAAAAGCTGCCGGCATTGGTCAGAAGGATTGGCGCAGATGGCTATATGAACCCCGAAAAGCCTCAAACAGCTGATTATCTCGCTGCCATTTGCGAAGAAATAACCCGCAACTACGACATCGACGGCATTCATCTCGACTACATCCGCTATCCCGAAAACTGGCCACTGCGCATCAACAGAACAGAAGGCCGCCGCAACATCACCCGCATCGTGGAAGCCATTCACGCCAAAGTGAAGCGGCTCAAGCCCTGGGTGAAGATGAGTTGTTCGCCCATTGGCAAGTACGATGATCTGCCCAGATATACCAGTCGGGGATGGAACGCTTACACCAAGGTGTGCCAAGACGCCCAAGAATGGCTCAAAACAGGACTGATGGATCAGCTCTACCCCATGTTGTACTTCAAAGACAACAACTTCTTTCCCTTCGCCATCAACTGGCAAGAAGAGAGCTACGGCAAGATGATTGTTCCCGGACTGGGCATCTATTTCATGTCGCCCAGTGAGCGCAACTGGCCCATCGACGTCATCAAACAAGAGCTGAACGTTGTCAGACAATACGGTATGGGGCACGCATACTTCAGAGGAAAGTTCCTGACAGACAACACCAAGGGCATCTACGACTTCGCAGAGAACGATTTTACCCGCTATCTAGCACTCGTGCCAGCCATGACCTGGCAACACAGTACGCCGCCAATGCCGCCAACCCACCTCCACATGGACAACACCAAAGCCACGTTGAGTTGGACGGGAGCGAAAGATCGCAGTGACGCTCCCTACCTGGTGTACAACGTTTATGCCAGTCGGCAGGCGCCCGTTGACATTCATGACGCGCGCAACATCGTGGCCGCACGCATCCTCTCAACCTCCACCCGCGTGCCTACCGCACAAGGTATGGCGTACGCTGTGACGGCCATAGATCGCTATGGCAACGAGAGCGAACCGCTACAAACGCATCAAAATCCCACCGAAGCCAACCACTTCCCACCAGCAACGCTGTTGCCCTGTGACGGACAGCGCCTGCAACTGCCCGACAAGGGACAGACGCTGGATGCCCTGTTCGTGCTTATCGAATCGCTGCAAGGCACTATGGTCACCACCCGTGTATACCAAGGAAAGTACGCCGACGTGTCAAAACTGCCCGAGGGGATGTATGTGCTGCGGTCTATCAACAGGAAAGGCTATCGGCATCGCCTCGGCCATTTCATGGTGAAGCGGAATCCGAATTTATAAGCTTATTTTGCTTCCCCAAATCATCCCCACAAAAACTTGATGACTAAGGAGTTGCAATCTACATGCCTTTACCCTGCAAAAGCATAGCTATTGAAGGCCAATGTCAATGCTTTTGCACGCCAAAGGCATGGAGATTGAGAGGCGTGGAGCATGACAAACAGAAAATAGGGCACTAGCTTTTAAGATAATGTCGTTGAAACAAATGCAGCTAATGATTTTAGCCAACACGCTACCTTTTCCATAAAAGAGTTGTGCAAATGTGCATGGAAAAACAGAAAAGGACGGGCCAAATGCGGAAAATTTCTTAATTTTGCAAGATGAGTTGGCAAGGAACAACGAATGAAATGTTAAAGCTTTGGCAATTAAACGCTATTTCTGTAACTTTGTACACATAACTTATACGACGGATTATGCAACCCATCTTTATCGCAGGCCCCTGCGTCATCGAATCGGAAGAACTGTTGGACATCGTTGCCCAACGACTGGTTGAGATTAACCAGAAGCTCGGTACGGACATCATCTTCAAGGCTTCGTTTGACAAGGCCAACCGCACGTCTATCCATTCGTTCAGAGGTCCTGGTCTGGAAAAAGGCCTGCAAATGCTCGCCCACATCAAGAAGACCTACCAACTGAGGATTACCACGGACATTCATGAGAGCTGGCAGGCGGAAGCAGTGGGTGAAGTGTGCGACATTTTGCAGATACCCGCGTTCTTGTGTAGGCAGACTGATTTGCTGATGGCGGCTGCTGCAACCGGCAAAATCGTGAACATCAAGAAAGCACAGTTTCTCAGTGGAAAGGACATGAGACACCCCGTAGAAAAAGCGATGGAGAGTGGTGCCAAGGAAATATGGCTCACCGAGCGCGGCAACTGCTTTGGGTACAACAACCTGGTGGTTGACTTCAGAAACATCCCCGACATGAAAGAGATTGTCAAAACGGTGATTATGGACTGCACGCACTGCGTTCAAAGACCTGGTGCGGGTGAGGGAAAAACCATTGGTGACCGAAGATTTATACCGGCCATGGCGCACGCTGCGAAAGCTTTTGGGGCAACGGGGTATTTCTTTGAGACCCATCCAACACCGGATGAAGGACTAAGTGACGCTGCCAACATGTTGGAATTGGACAAGCTGGAACCCCTCATCGCATCACTATTACAATAGACGCACCGCATACATAATAACAGATTCATGGAAGAAAATACGAAAGAATCGCTCAAACATGCAAGAGAATATGCCTCACAGTGCATCAAGGATGAAGCGCAAGCACTGCTGGAGCTGATTCCACAGCTGGATAAAAACTTCGAAAAGGCCGTTGAAATGATGTTCAACTGCAAGGGGAAAATCATCGTTACCGGTGTTGGCAAGAGTGGCAACATCGGTGCCAAGATAGCTGCCACACTGTCTTCAACGGGTACACCGGCGTTCTACATCAATCCGTTGGACATCTACCATGGTGACTTGGGCGTGATGACGCCCGACGATGTGGTGCTGGCCTTGAGCAACAGCGGCCAGACCGATGAGTTGCTTCGCTTCCTGCCCATGGTGCTGCACATGGGCGTACCGGTGGTATCCATCAGCGGAAATCCCAAATCGTTGCTGGCCAAATACTCGACAGCGCACATCACATGCAGCGTAGAGAAAGAGGCCTGTCCGCTGAATCTGGCTCCAACGAGCAGCACAACGGCCGCACTGGCCATGGGCGACGCGCTGGCCATTGCCCTGATGATGGTGAGAAACTTTAAGCCAAACGACTTCGCACAGTTTCATCCGGGTGGCGAACTGGGCAAGCGGTTGCTCACAACAGCCTCCGACGTGATGCGGTCAGACAACCTGCCCATCATCCCCAAAGAGATGCATCTGGGCGAAGCCATCATTCATGTGAGCAAAGGAAAACTGGGTTTGGGTGTTTCGTTAGAGAACGAGAGAGTGGTAGGACTGATTACAGATGGCGACATCAGGCGCGCGATGGAGAAGTGGCAAGCCCAATTCTTCGACAAGACGGTAAGCGACATCATGACAACGAGTCCAAAAACTGTTTCACCGAACACAAAAATCACAGAGATACAAACCATCATGCACAAGTACAAAATACATACGGTACTGGTTGTTGACAGCGACAACCATTTGTTAGGGGTCGTCGACCACTATTCGTGCATGATATAAGAGCCCCCATTGACTGAAATTTGAGAGTCCTATTATTCATTTTATGTTTCATCGCCTGCACGTCAGTTGATGCGCAGAGTTCAGACTCACTCATCGTTGAAACCTTGCGAGAGAGGGGTGTGAGGTTCTCACATGACAACAGTGTGACGCTGTTGATGGACGGACAAGAGAAGTTTGATGACCTGTTTTTGGCCATCAAGCAAGCCAAGAGTAGCGTACATCTGGAGTACTTCAACTTCAGAAATGATTCCATTGCGCGACTATTGTTCGACATCTTGGAAGAGAAAGCGGCTGAGGGTGTGGAGGTAAGAGCCTTGTTTGATGCCTTTGGCAACTCGTCGAACAACCGTCCACTGAAGAAACATCACCTGGACTCGATACGCGCCAAAGGTGTTGAGATTTACAAATTTGACCCTATCATCTTTCCATGGATCAATCATGTGCTGAGCCGCGACCATCGCAAGATTGCCGTCATTGATGGCGAGGTGGCCTATACGGGTGGCATGAACGTGGCCGACTACTACATTAAAGGTACGCGGCGGGTGGGCAAATGGAACGACATGCACTGTAGAATTGAGGGGTTAGCGGTGAACGAACTGCAACGCATCTTCCTGAAAATGTGGAACAAAACGGCGAAACAGAACGTGCATGGCGCAAAATATTATAGAGGTCACCGCAACAGGGGGCATATCAAAGGACTCAAGTCGGACACTTGCAGCACGTCAGGTGATAAGATGGTAGGCATCGTGAACCGTGAACCGCGCATCAGTAACGAGATGATCAGGGCGTTCTATGTGGGAGCTATCGATGCAGCTCGAGACAGTTTGAAAATCATCAATCCTTATTTTACACTGAATCGGGGTATCAAGAAAGCCCTGAGGAAGGCCATCAAGCGAGGTGTGAAAGTAGAGATTATGCTATCGACCAGCAGCGACATTCCCTTAACACCCGACTGTGGGTTCTACAATGCGCACAAACTGATGAAGCAAGGGGCGAACGTGTGGATGTTTACGGATGGGTTTCACCATACCAAGGTGATTATGGTAGACGGCAAATTCTGCACGGTGGGAAGTGCTAACCTCAATGCCAGGAGTCTGAATTTCGACTACGAAGAAAACGCTGTGATTGTTGATCGCTGCACTACTCGCCAGCTGGACAAGTTGTTTGATAATGACAAGAAAGATAGTTTTCTGCTCACTCCCAAGAGCTGGGATGAGTTTAGAACGCCTTGGCAGAAGCTGCGTGGATGGTTTGCTCACTTGTTAGCGCCTGTGTTATAACGATAGACAGCGGCCTAAAAAGTGCCATTGACCTAAAAAGCGACCAACGCCAAGAGGCTTTTTGACGCCACATTGGTGGGTTACACCTTTATATTTTGTTGATATCTACATACCCATGCATCACGGCATAGATGGTGAGAGCCGAGACACTCTTCACCCCAAGCTTGTCCATGATGTTCTTACGATGCGTGATAACCGTTGTCATACCAATGTTCAGTTGGTCAGCTATTTCCTTATTAATATATCCCTGAACGATGAGTGACAACACTTCAATCTCTCGATCAGACAGGATTTTGGTCTTCAATGTTTTCAGTGTAGACGGGAAACGCTGTCCCCTGCCATGTGCATTTTGTTCCAACATCAACAACGAACGCACCAACTGGTCTTCCGGAACGTTGACACACAGACTATGAAATCCAGAAAGTTGGGTAGATGGATCAGTGGAAGCGGCCAAGACAATCGTCTTTTTTTGTCGGTCAAGGAAGAACTGACGATGTTCCAACACAATGCTCATCGACACGAAGTAATGGAAAAAAGAGTCGACGGCACATTCGGTCAGCTCTTCAAACGAACCAAATGTGGTTACATCCATGACTGGCATCACATTCTGTAAAATCTGCTTCAATCCCAACACAGCCAGTGTATTGGAATCAATGATGGCCAGTTGAGGACGCCCATTGATAATCTTTCCTTCCGTCATAACAGCCGCAAAGTTAAATATTTTTCCTCAAAACCGAAAGAATATGGATAGCAAACATTCGTATCTATCAGCAACTTGCCCCGTACATACGACAAAGATGTCGCCTTGATACATGACTGTTTATGCTGAGAATATATTCTTAATGATGTTCTGGAACGATGGCAAAATAACGGACATCCGATGATGTAAGGTTTTCCATGTAATGTTGGTGTCCCATTGGACAATAATGCACTTGTCCGGCTTGCACTTGTTTTGCCTCTCCGTCATCATGACACGTCAACGTTCCTTCTAAGACATAGACCACCTCACAATTACCAACGTGAGTATGAAGTCCTGTCGAAGCGCCCGGCTTGAGTGTGCTCAACATGATTTTGCACTTATCATCCGCAAAGTTACGCGTAACAAGTGTGCCTTTACCTCCCTTGAAACCTTCTATGGTCTGTTCGTCTAAATCATTGAAATCTATAACCATAATGTTCTTGTATGTTTTAGTTGTACGGCAAAGATAATTAAATAATGACACACCACAAAGAGATGATGTCATTTAATCTTCTTCTGAATTTGAAACCAAAAGAGGGCATGCCGCGAAGCACACCCTCTCAAAATAAATCTTAATCAGGAAACGTTACTTATTACGAATCCATCTCTTGTCCCAGATATTCAATTGTTTTTTCGTCTTGTAAACAGAAGGGATGCAAACAACATTCACCTTGCTGTCCTTGGCAGCCTGCACATAATAGTAAATATTCTTACCGTTGTACTTGCCTGATCGTTGGTGGTTCAAGGTAAAAGTATTTGTGCCATCTGTCAACTCACCGGCACTTTTCACACCCGAATACTTCACGTCAATGGTCTTACCTACAGTAGCGTCCTTGATGAGGATGTAACGGTTGATGTATTTTCCGTAGTCAGCCGCAAGCTGTGCAAGGGTCACTTCCATTGGTTTGGGTGCACCACCCTTGGTTACTTTGGCCAATTCGGTTTGCAACGACGTGGCTTCAGGAAGTCCGTTGTATGCATAACCTGCGCCCCACACACGTCCATTGATGACATCACCCACAGCAAGACTTGAATTGCCACTGTAAAGTAGCAAGCCACCTGTTGCGTCTTCGACAAAAATGTTACTGCCATTCTTGTAGGTCACCTTCGCATCAGTGAGGATTACGTCAAAGTTCACCTGCTTATTTCTATCAGTACTGGCTGATATGGCGGATGAGATTCCAGCGATACCGCCTGTGGTGACAGGAGTTGTGCCCAGCTGAATGATGGAAACTGTCAATACTGACTCTTCCTTTCCCTTGGTACTTTTGAACGTAAGTGTGCCTTCACGTTTCTTACCTGTGGTGTTCTCAGAAGGGTTGACGGTAAACACCAAGTCACCCTTCTTGTTGACTGAGTAGCCTGGCTCTATCGTCATCCAGTCGACATCCGACTTGAAACTCAAGCCTTCGCCTTTCTGTGTGATAGTGATGTTGAACGGTTTGCCTTCCTTGTCGATGGTTTTGTTGGTCTCTTTGCTGAGCAAGAGCGCTTTCTTCACTGAAATAAATGTGGCATCTACAATCTCAACAGTCGACTTATAGGTTGTCCTGGCACCTTCAACAGTGACGAGATCACCAGGAGCAATGTTGAACTTCTTCCAGTTGTATGCACCTGATGCGTCCTTTGTACCATAGATATAGAGTTCGTTGCCCTCGTTGTCTACCATGTACCAGTTACCGTATGAGGTGTTAATGATTTTGCCACACATACCTGTCACACGGTAGGTTTTGCTGTCAACGCCCTTCAATACGTCCTTCACAGTACTTACTGGCATAGGAGAATCGTCTACCTGAGCAACGATAATGTTCTGATATTTGTCGCCGGCTTTGATGCGTACGGTGACCGAACGCGTAGCCGTTGTAGCGCCAACGGTGAAAGAAATGTCGGTAGTTCCTGCGCCACCACTCAGTTGTGACACCTTAATCCACTTGTTTTCCTTGGTTGCCAGCTGACTGGTTGGCACGTTGTATTTCACGATACCCTTTTCATCATCCAGTGAATCGGCCTTAACCGGAACCATGAAGTCCATGCTCCAGTCTTCCGTAGCCGTCACGGTAATCTTCTGCGTTCCACCTTTCACGTCGAAAGCCACATAAGAAGAAGACACCTTCAAGTTGCTCAAATAGGTGGGTTCGTTGTCGTCCGAACAGCCTGTCAACAGGGCAATGACTGCGATGAACGATGGAATGATATATTTTAGTTTCATATCCTTTTGTTTTACTATTAATTAAATGTATGCTTGACTTTAGTTGAACGTATACTTGATACCCACCGACATGTACCAGCACTGGCCGATAGAATAGCTCGGTGTGAACGTTTCAATATTGCCATTGATAGCTTTTGCCGTAGAGAACTTAGCCACACCGTCTGTGTCAACACCCTCGTATTTAAGGATACGAGCATCCGAACCGATGGCAGGATTCAAGTATTTGGCCACACCCCACTTTGAGTCAAAGAGGTTGAGCAGGTTCTTAATGTCAAAGCTCAGCTGCAAACCATGCTTTGTCTTACCTACGTTGAGTTTGAAATCGTGCTTGTAAGCGAAGTCAATGCGATGCACCCAAGGAGAGTAAAGCGCATAAGCCTCGGCATATTCGCCCTGATGTTTGCTCAGATAATCATTTGCATGCACATAGTCCATGAAACGAGTTTTATCGTCTTCCGATACGAAACGGAATTGCCTGTCGGCCACTTGCTGATCGGTAGGAATGTAGATGGCGTCATAATTGTATCCGTCACCGTTCATATCATTGGTGGTCATGAACGAGTAGTTGGCTCCACCTCTCCATCCTTCATAGAACAAACTATAGTGATTACCGCTCTTGTCGTGGATGGTAGCCGATGCCACCAATCGGTCGGGCGTGTTGTATTGCGAGTTGTGCAACTTGATATGGTTCGGTCCCTCCACGGTTGGAACGTAGGTGAATGCCGACTCTGCGTTAGAACCTGGCATGCCCGTCACGCTCTTGGCCACGTTGTGAGTATAGGCAGCCATCAAGCTAACCCACTCTGCCGGTTGTACATTGGCGGTTAAGTTAGCCGTCCAACCATAGCCGCGACTGGTATTTTCCAAGACAAAAGCCTTGGTGTTGGTACGGAATCCCGTAGGATAGATAGGTCGGTTGTCCACACCATTGAATCGAGCGAACCCGCCTACAGAAGGAATACTCCAGTCTGAAATGGTGGTTTCGTTGAGCGTCTTGTTGAAAATAAACTCACCCGACAAGGTGAATGGGAACGACACCGGTACTTGATAATCGATAGCCACGGATGCCTTCCATACCTGTGGCAACTTAAAGTTTTCTGACACGGCAGCGATAGCAGATGGAACTGTTCCGTCCTCGGGTTTGATAGTAGAAGGATAGCCCAAAGAAATCAGCTTGTCATAGAGCGCTTTCTGCGTGGCTTTACCATTGGCATCGGTCACCAGTCCGCCTGCAAAGGTGTTCATATCGAATCCTCGTTTGGCAGCGTTGGCAGCGTTGATTTGTGCCTGATACTGCACCATACCACCGTTGGTAGGCATGTTGGTGAAGAACACCAGTGGCAAGTTTCCGGCAAAGAGACCCGTACCGCCACGCACCTTGAGCGACTTGTTTCCCAAGACATCCCAGGTAAATCCTACACGCGGTGAGAATATCCAGTTGGCTGAAGGCCACTTGCCTGTATCAATGCGGCGCCCATCGTAATCAAGGTCATAGATAGCTTTATTGGTAATCAAGTCGCTGTTGACGAATGAGAGGTTGTCAATGCGCAAACCGTAAACCAACTTGAAGTTGTCCATCACCGACCATTCATCCTGTCCGTAAACAGAAATCTTGTTGCTGCGTACGCGAGCGGCCGGCGCACTCTCACCGCCATAGCCGTAAGTGAGGTTCACAATCTCGGGAGCGGCACCATTGATGAAATCGTCCAAACTGCTATAGCGATAGTAGCCCGTACCATTACGCATGTAGGCATTGTCCGCCATCTTGTATTCGTAGGCCAGTCCACCGGTAATTTTATGCTTTCCTGTATAGTAAGTCAACTCGTCCTTCACGTTCCAAACATCGTTATGAACGGCATTGTTCCAGGTAAACAGCTCATAGCCCAACGACAGGTAAGCCTGTCCGCCTTTCAGGATATCGATGAAGGGGAATTCAGAAGAATTAGAACTACGCAAGTCGTCCAACTTTGAATAGGTAGCCAAGAACTGGTTAGAAAGATTCTCTGTCAAGCGACTGTTCAAGTCGAACGAGAACGAGTGAACCAGGTTGTCCATCGAATACATCGCATTGGCATACGACATAGACGCCTGCGACAGACGGCCTTCCGACATACGTGTGCCGCCATCCATAGACGATGCGTTAGGCGAGCGCCAGGTCATGTTCTTGGTATAGTTATAACGCAAGGCCAAACGGTGTTGGTCAGTGATGTTCCAGTCTAAGCGTGCCAACAGCTTGGTGTTGCTGATGTCAGCGGGGAAGCTGGTGTACGAACCTGTATTGTATCCATATTTCTGGTTCACAAAGTCAGAAACGGTCTGCAAATCTTTGGCCGTTGTTCGCGAAATATACTCTTGAACGTTGGCCACGCCATCCTCAGAAGCTCTCCAACGGTTGGCCACCGTAGGAACCTTTTCAGTTTCACCATTCACAAAGAAGAACAACTTGTTCTTGATAATCGGGCCACCCAACGT
>CAMQBP010000015.1 GCA_946999025.1 uncultured Prevotella sp.
TGATGTTTGGTGGCACCTACACCATATCCAAGCGCGACATGCGATTGACCGACCTACTGCAAGCAGCTGGCGGCGTGACCGACCAAGCATACATCAAGGGCGCACGGTTGGAGCGCGTACCCAATGCCATTGAAAGATCCAGAATGGAGACAGCCCTGAAGATGCAGCAAGAAGAGCTGCAACGCCAACTATTGCAGATGGCTGCCAGTAGCAACAACGCTGGTGCCATACAACAGCTGGGACAAAACACGTCGACTGCCCAACTGAGGAAATTTGAGATTCCCGCCACTTTCCCAGTGGGTATCGAACTGGACAAAGCCATCGCCGATCCCAATAGCGACGCGAACATTGTTTTGCGTGAAGGCGACCGCCTCATCCTACCACAATACACCGCCACCGTCAAGATTAACGGAGCCGTGATGTATCCCAATACCGTGGCCTACAAAAAAGGAAAGAAAGCCAAGTATTACATCAATGCAGCCGGCGGATTTGCACAAAACGCCCGCAAGAGCAACGCTTACATCATCTACATGAACGGCATGGTAGGCAAGGTGAGCGAAGGTGCCAAGGTGAATCCTGGCTGCGAGATAGTGGTGCCCACCAAGCTGTCGCGCAAGATGAGCATCGCCGAGACCATAAGCTTAGGCAGCGGCATCACCAGCATCGCCGCCATGATAGCCACGATAGCGAATATGATGAAATAAAAGGATATCTAATCAAGATTAAGAAAAAAGTTCCCACAATGCAGTACCAAAGAAGCATTACAACTTTTATGACATTGATTAGTTGGCTCGTTGTTTATGCAGCAAGTCTGTTTAACAACGGGAAAACTGACTACAAGATTGTTTTGTTTCAAGATGCTTCGATTACAGAAAGAACAGCTGCAGAGGAGCTTTGTGCTTACCTAAAACTAGTGAGCGGAGCTGAGATTCCCATCATATCGTCTTCAGACGCTTACATTAAAGGACACCACATATTTATTGGTTACCACCACAGTCTCGCAAAAAAAATATCCATGACAAAACCAGATCCAGAAGACGATGGCTTCACATATAAGACTTCAGGAGATAATCTGTATATTTATGGAGGAAAGCAGCGCGGAACCATGTTTGGAGTTTATGCTTTCTTAGAAAACGAACTAGGTATAAGATGGTATACCAAAAACGTGACAAAAATCCCAACCAAGGCCCGATATGTTCTGCCATCGTTAAACCATTCTGAAAGTCCCGTTGTGAAATACAGATTCGTTGAGTTTAAACATTTCCATACAGATGCCGCTCTTTATGCTCACAACAAGATGAACATGGTATGGGACTCATCGCCAACAAAATATGGAAAGCTACATAACTATTGGGGAATACATACCTCTGAAACATTGGTACCCACAAAAAAATACTTCAATACGCACCCTGAATTCTTCAGTTACAGAAATGGAAAAAGAGTTCCTCATAGTCAACTTTGTCTTTCCAATCCAGAGGTTTTGAAAGTTGTAGTTTCGACGTTGAAGACAAAAATCAACACAGTCATAAATTATTGGGGATATGATGTTTCCCAAAATGATAATCAGCTATACTGTGAATGTGATAGATGTAAAGCTATAGAACGACAGTTCGGCGGACATTCAGGTATATGGATTTGGTTTGTCAATCAAGTGGCTGCCCAGCTTCCACACATCACCATCGGGACCTTTGCGTACCAATACACAAGACATGCTCCCAAGAATATCAAGCCAAGAAGTAACGTATTGATTCGATTGTGTTCTATAGAATGTTGCTTCGCTCATCCATTGGCGACGTGTGCAGAGAATCGTTCTTTCATGAAAGATTTTCAAAACTGGAAGAAGCTTACTGACAACATTTTTATATGGGATTACGTGGTCAACTTCAACCAATATTTATTGCCCTTCCCGAATCTAGCTGTTCTTAAGCCTAACTTGCAAACTTTTGTCAAGAATAATGCCGTAGCTGTATTGGAATCTGGGCAGTACACATCAGGAGACGGCGAATTCTCTGAAATGAAAGCATGGATTATTTCCAAACTTTTATGGAACCCCCAGCTGGATACAGACAGCCTGATAAATGACTTCGTATACGGCTATTATGGAAAGGCTGCTCCCTGCGTTATAAGATACATCCGCTTGTGTCAAAGTTTGGTACAGCCTAACACACATTTTGACTGTCATATTAAAGGAAACCACAAGGTTTTTACAGCTCGATTCATCACAAAAGCAGAACCAATTATTCAAAAAGCCTACCAGTTGGCTGAAAATGAAGAAGTACGACGCAGAGTGAAAATGATTGACCTACAAATTCTGTATCTTAAATTTGTACAAAACAGAATCAAGTCATTTACTGATGGGACATACCAAAAGCTTTTACAAATCATCAAGGATGAACACCCATACATCAACGAAGGAATCAGCGCTGACGACTTTATCAAGAAGCAAGGTTATATATGACTGGCTTTGACATGTTTCACCGGTCTATTAGTCGTCGCAACTATCTTTATAATTAGAAAAATAAACGCTTATGCAGGAAAGAAAAGAAATACATCCCATTGACTTAACCAAAACAGCAAAAATGATATGGCTACGCAAGAAGACATATTTCATCATCTTATCCATTTCATTTGTCCTGGGATGCTTTTACGTGTTAAGTATTCCTAGATATTATTCCTGCCAAGTTAAACTGGCTCCCGAAGCAACTGGTGCCGACATGGGTAACATTGGAAGCATAGCATCTGCTATCGGCATAGATGTTGCCAGAAAGTTGGGGAACAACATAGACGCAATTTCACCAGATTTATATCCAGATCTCGTCAGCTCCATAGATTTCCAGACCAGTCTCTTTCCTATACAAATCAAGACAAGAAATACCGACATTCAATCCAATTATTATACTTACCTCGAACGACACCAGAAATACGCATGGTGGTCTATCGCAAGCAGTAAAGTGACCGACCTATTCAAGAAGAAAGAAAAATCAACCTACGATGGTAATGAAAAGGTCGACCCATTTATGCTCTCAAAACGTCAACATGACATTGCAGAAATGATTGGGAAGAACGTGAAATGCAAGGTAGACAAGAAGACAAGTGTAATATCCATAGAAACCAAGGACCAAGACCCTCTGGTAGCAGCTACTATCGCAGACTCAGCAAGTTCTTTACTACAAAATTTCATCACAGACTACAGGACGAGAAAGGCACGCAACGATTTAGAATACATCAAGAAACTGTATACCGAGGCAAAAAACTCGTATGAAAAAGCAAGGAAGAGATATGGTGCCTACGGAGACGCCAACACGGATCTGACATTGCAATCTTACAAATTGAAGCAGGAAGACTTAGAAAATGACATGCAGTTGAAGTACAACAACTACACGGTGCTGGCCAATCAATACACAGCTGCCCTGGCAAAAGTGCGGGAAAACACACCAGCGTTTACAACCTTACAATCTGCCTCCGTACCCATCAAACCGGCAGGCCCGAAACGTATGATCATCGTATTAGTGATTTTACTTCTGAGTTTCATAGGAACAACTCTCTACCTCTTCAGAAAAGACATTCAATAGAATTATTGTTTAGCATAAACAAACTTGATTACAATACTAATCATAATCCTGTTATTAACCTGCCTGCTAGCTTTATTTGAAGAGCGACTAGGTAAGATTAGATGGTATGTATATGCAAGTTTGGGTATTTTACTGATTGTCCTTACGGCTACCAGACCTTTGGGCATGGACAATGATGCCGAAAATTACGAACAATATTTTCTACATTACGATGATCCTATCAATGAGATGATGGTAGAATACTCTTTTCGCCTGGCTTCAAAATATCTGTATCACCTTTTTGGTGACGTTCACAGCATCTTCCTGTTATATGCTGTCTTGGGCATTTCTATTAAGTTTGCTGCCATTAAAAAACTAACGCCTTTGGTATTATTAGCTGTTGTTATATACATGGGCAACTATTTCATTCTGCACGAATTTACACAGATAAGAGCTGGAGTTGCCTCCAGTATCATGCTTTTTACCATCAAACCACTCGGTGATGGAAGACGATGGCACGCACTGGGTCTGATGCTGATAGCCATATTCTTTCACTACTCCTCACTACTCATGCTGCCGTTACTTTTTCTCACAAATCAAGATATGAAAGGGCAACAAAGAGCGATATGGGCTCTTTTGGTACCGTTGGGTTATGCTATCTACATGATGCAAATTAGTATTATGGCATTACCCATCCCATATATCGGCGACAAATTGGAAATCTATCAGGAACTTAAGGATAAAGGATTTTTTGACGACATCAATGTCTTTAACCTGGTATTCCTTGTTCATATCGTCATATACTTGTACTTACTGTATATGTATGACATTATAAAAGAGCACAACCCCTATTTCTCTATTATGATAAAAATGATGGGGCTTTCGATATTTTCATTTGTCACCTTGTCATCTTTACCCGTGTTAGCTTTCCGCATTAGCGAAATATATGGAATCGTAGAAATCATTCTTTTTACAAACATTTATTACACCGTGAAGCCAGAATGGTTTTCGAAGTGTATTGTGATGACCATAGGAATAGCCATGTTCTGTATCAATGTGTTCTACAACGAACTTTTACAAATTATGTAAGTATGCTAAAGAAGTTTTTTGATAAGTACATGCAGGGCAATGAGCGTACAGTACTACTGAAAAAAAATATACTTGGCTCTTTTTTCATTAAAGGGTGGACCTGTCTTGTTCAGCTGATATTGATTCCTGTCACCCTCGGCTGCCTAAACCAGTACGAATATGGGATATGGCTGACTATCAGCAGTCTTCTCATTTGGATAGACTCTTTTGATATTGGCTTAGGAAATGGGCTAAGAAATCTTCTTGCCGAGTCCATTGCGAAGAACGATATTAAAAAGGGACAGCAGCAAGTAAGTACTGCTTTCTTCATGCTTATAGTCATCATATTACCAACGATACCCATAATCACAAGTGTGGTACATCATATAAACTGCTATAAGTTATTCAATATTGATCCACAATTAACGCATAATTTAGAATATATTTTAATTGCATCTTATACCATTGTAGCTATTACGTTTATATTTAAATTCATCGGAAATATATACATGGCTCTTCAATTGCCTGCAATAACCAATTTATTAATTGGAATTGGACATACTATTTCGTTGCTGTTCATTTATATTGTTTCAAGATTAGGTGATGTAACTCTGCTCGATGTTGCTGTAATCTATACGATTTCTCCACTGATAGTGTATCTTGTTTCATACCCCATTACATTTTCAAAATACAAATATCTCACACCATCCATTAGGCTGTTCGACTACAAAGAACTCAAACCCTTATTTGGGTTAGGAATAAAATTCTTCTTAGGTCAAATATCTGGCATGGTTATTTTTGCATCATCCAATATACTAATATCTCGACTGTTCTCGCCCAAAGAAGTCACACCCTATCAAATAGTCTATCGATATTTTGGTATGATCAATATAATATTCACTCTTATATCTGCTCCACTTTGGTCTGCAACGACCAATGCATATACACAAGGAGATACTGAGTGGATTAGTAATGCTGTAAAAAAGATGAGAAAAATAATATTCTTACTTTCATTATTACTAATTATTATGACTATAGCATCAAAATACGTCTATAGCTTTTTGGTTGGAAACACTATAGAGACGCCCTTAGGGCTATCTGTTTCCATGGCGTGCTATATGTTTATCATTATTTATGGTACATGCTATTATAATATTATCTGTGGAATGGGTAAAATTCAATTAAACACCATCATTACAATAATTGAAGCTTTATGTTATATTCCTACGGCTTTATTTTTGGGTAAGTATTTAGGTGTTTATGGAATTGTGTTTGCACTTATATTTGTTAATTCAATTAGTGCAATTACTAATCACCTACAATACAAGTATATCATATCTGGACGCGCACATGGTCTTTGGAACAAATGAAATATGGATATTCAAATATAACTACAAATAATTAAATTATAGGGGAGCATATTTAACTCAAATATATGGAATACCACAAACAAAAGGATTCTTGGCAAAACAATACACTGTGCCAGATATCCACCAAACAGGCTACGTGAAATATTCAAAAACTACATTTTCATCTATAGAAAGTACCGCTATCCATTCGATATTTTAATACATATTTTATATCTTTATGTACTGGGGTTCACCATAAAAGGCGTATTATTGAAAACAATAAAAAAGAGAAACTAAAGGCTATCTGTCAAGGAATTAAGGATGGGCTCTCTGGAGAAATATAAACAGGATATTACAATGAACAAATGCATTTTTACCATTGTTGCCAAAAATTATATTGGCTTAGGACAGATTTTAGAACAGTCTGTCCGAGATCATCACAATGATATAGATTTTTATATCTTTGTTGCAGATGGATTCACGGTTATACCTGATGACTTAAACAATAATATCAATATAGCAAAAAGTTGTTTGGGGTATACTGATTCAGAATGGACAGACATGTCTTTCAAATATGACTTAACAGAGTTCTGCACTGCTATAAAGCCAGCTTGCTTCCAACATCTATTTGAAAAAGGGTATGATGCCGTTGTATATCTTGACCCAGACATCTATGTATTTTCTCCACTTACCTACATTTTTGGCAAACTAGAGAACTATGACATAGCCCTTACTCCCCAGATTGCAGGTATTCATGTTAACTACACAGGAGAGCATCCTGAGTGGGCTATGAACGTAAATGGTATATTCAATCTTGGATTTTGCGGCATGAAGTCTACCAAACTCACTGACAACATACTGAACTGGTGGCGCATTCGTCTCATGGATAACGCCTTCATGGATAGGAGCGTCGGCAATTTTACAGATCAGAAGTGGATGGATTGGATGCCAGGATTTCTTGGCAATGACCACTTATACGTTTTTCACGAATTAGGCATGAACATGGCACCTTGGAATTTTTTTGAACGAGAAATATTCGTGAAAGAAGACAACAAATTATTTGTAAGATATCGAACCAATGACAATCCTCAAAGAGAAGATGCGTTGATCTTTCTCCACTTTGCAGGATATGATTACCAAAAAATGAAAGAAGGTGTCATCATAAGGAAACGAATAGAAAACCTTCAGGAATACAGTGATCTGAGTTTGGCCACCAATATCTACTGCAAGGCCATCATTAAGCACCAGACTACTTTCGATAGATATATATCCTATCCCTATTCGTATGCTGCTTATGACAATGGAGACCGCATCGCATCTTTTCATCGTAGACTATACCATGGGATGACAGAGGCAGGCATGTATTATCAGAACCCATTTGCCACAAGCAAGCACTCTTTTCATGAACAAATCAAAAAGCGCGGCATGATCATTGCAGAAAACACAGATAAGTTGAATAAGAGAAACATAAAAGAGTTTGACAAGAAAAAGAAAATGATTGGCATCCTATTCTCGCTGCTCTATCATGTGATGGGATACAAAAGGTATTCCCTATTCATTAAAAGTCTATATAACTACTGCAGGCCAGAACTGCACACCTTCTTGATTCGTAAAACCAAACACTAGATGAAAAAAATCATATACATCAGGAGAGCACCTCAAGGAGCTGGTGATGGGACCGCAAATTATTGCAAGGCACTATATGCAATGTTCTGTAATGATTCAGAGATACAGGCAAGCCCCATAGTAGACTATCCCGCCATCCCATCCAGAATCTTCAAGTATTATTATCGCAGGCAACCACTAATCAAAGCCATCCAAGATGCCGATATCATACACATCAACGGCTATACCGCTATGGGTACTGCCCAATCTCTGTATTATGCGCACAAACTTGGAAAGGAAGTCATCTATACAGCACATTGGCATCCATTTAGTTGTTTGCGCCATCCAACATTAGGCAAGCTATTCTTCAGCTGTGTCATAAAACCACTTATCAAAAGATGTGCCAACAAAGTTGTGACTATTAATAAAGAAGACACAGCTTTCTTCCAATCATTTCACCAGCATGTTCATCAAATCCCCCATTGGTTTACACCAAAAAAAGTAGAAAAATGTGTTCCAAAGAAAAAGAACATGATTCTTTTCATTGGCAGGATTGACGACCCCGTGAAAAACATAGAAACGCTGTACAGCCTGCCAATTGGAAAATATGAAGTTCATTGCGTCGGCCGTGGAGAACTACGCAAACGGCCCGACTTCATACAACACATCAACATTCCAGATGAAGAGCTTGCATTCCTCTATGCACAAGCCTCGCTGGTTGTCATTCCGTCAAAATACGAAGCCTTTTCGTATGTAGCCTTGGAAGCGATGGGGTTAGGTACACCCGTTCTCATGTCTGAGAGGGTAAGAATAGCTGACTACTTGCACGGTGTCAAAGGATACAGCATTTTCAAATATAACGACAACGAAGACTTCTGTGCAAGGGTAGAAGCAACCATTGGAACGGAAGTTGATACACAAATCATCAAGGAGTTTTTTTCTCCATACAGAATAAAACGACTATACAAGCAACTTTATTCGGAATAAAAGCCATAACTTTGTTGCAAATATATAAAAAAGTTTTTTATGAACATACTAGTTACTGGAGGTGCGGGGTTTATTGGGTCGCACTTATGCGACACACTTCTGGCAGAAGGTCATAGAGTTACGGTGGTGGACAACCTAGTGTTGGGTTGTCGCGAAAACATTGCTCATCTTAAAAACAATTCCAAATTCTGCTTTTTCGAGGAAGACTTGCTGAACATGGAACCCATGCGCAAGCTTTTTTCAGAAGGGAAGTTCGACATGGTTTATCATCTTGCAGCCAACTCGGACATACAGAAAGGCGGCAAAGACCCACAAGTGGACTATGCCCTAACCTTTAACACCACCTTCAATGTTTTGATGCTTATGAAGGAATTTGAGGTGAAAAAACTTTTCTTCGCCTCAACTTCCGCTATCTTCGGAGAAGCCAGCGGAAAACTGAACGAGGACTTCGGTCCTTTACGCCCCGTATCAAATTATGGAGCAGGCAAGCTGGCCAGCGAGGCCTTTATTAGCGCATTCAGCAGTACTTACGACATCAAGACGTGGATAATTCGTTTTCCTAACGTAGTGGGCGAACGCTTCACGCATGGAGTGATTTTCGACTTTATTAGGAAACTCAACGACAACCCCAAAGAGCTGGAAGTGCTGGGTAATGGAGAGCAGTGTAAACCTTACATCTACGTGAAAGATCTCATAGCCGGCATCCAGTTTGTCATAAACAATTCCTGTGAGCGTTTCAACGTTTACAACCTTGGAACTGCCAGCCGAACTAAAGTTAAAGAAATTGCCAACATGACCATTGAAGAGATGGGACTTGACGCCACCATTTGCTACACTGGCGGCGACCGCGGTTGGGTGGGCGACGTTCCCGAGTTCAGCTACGACTTATCGAAAGTCAATACACTGGGCTGGAACGACCCAAAAACCTCAAATGAAGCTGTGAGATTGGCAATCCAAAAAGCATTGGGAAAATGAAAGTCGTCATTATAGCTGGTGGTCAGGGAACACGCATTGCGTCAGTAAACAGTGAGATACCCAAGGCCATGATACCCGTTTGCGGAAAACCCGTAATTGAACATCAGGTGGAAATGGCTAAGCGATATGGCTTCACCGAGTTTATTTTTCTAATTGGTTATTTGGGAGAGCAGATTGAACATTACTTTGGTGATGGAAGTCGATGGGGTGTCCATATCGACTATTACCACGAAACCAAGCCGTTGGGAACTGCAGGAGCAATAGCAGAAGTAAGAGATAGACTTTCCGATGACTTTTTCGTTTTCTATGGTGATACAGTAATGGACATCGACATGAGACGCATGGTGGCTTTCCACAAATGCCATAAAGCCGATGCAACCCTATTTGTTCATCCCAACGACCACCCATACGATTCGGACATTATAATATTGGACAAGGAGCATCGGGTCGTAAATATTGCCACAAAGCCACATGCTGACAACTTTGTGAGCCATAACATTGTAAATGCCGCATTGTTTATCTTCAATAAAAAAATAGTTGACTGTATTGAAAAAGGCACCAAGACCCATATTGAAAAAGACGTACTGCCCGAATGCATCAGGCGCGACATGAGGCTTTATGGCTATCTTTCGTCTGAATATGTAAAAGACATGGGAACCCCAGATAGGTATGATGAAACCTGCAAGGCTTGGAAGAGCGGTCTGGTGGCGAGCTTAAACATGAGCAATAAGCGCAAAGCGGTATTTCTCGATCGGGATGGCGTTATCAACAAGGACAACGGCTTGGTGTATCAACCCAGTCAACTTGTGCTCATTGATGGTATAGAAGATGCTTTGAGATATATTCATCAAAAAGGATACTTGGCAGTGGTTGTGACAAACCAATCTGTAATAGCTAGAAATCTTTGCACCTTCGACGAGTTAGATGCAATAAACGCATACATGGAAACGTTATTAGGTAAAAGAAACGCATACATCGATGCGCTATACTTCTGCCCTCATCATCCTCATAGCGGATACCCAGAGGAGCGTAAGGAATACAAAATCGTTTGTAACTGCCGAAAACCTGCACCAGGCCTACTACTTAAAGCAGCGAAAGAGTTGCACATCAACTTATCGGAGTCGATGATGATTGGTGACATGGCGAGTGATGTCCAAGCGGGTATCAATGCTAAAGTAAAGCGTTCTATACTCATACCAACAAATCAACCTGGTGCGCTTTTAGACTTGTTGAAGAAAGAAATTTAATAATGATCATAACACGAACTCCTTTTCGAATATCGTTTGCCGGTGGTGGTTCAGACCTTCCCTCTTTTTATCGAAGAGAGCCAGGCGCAGTGTTAAGCACCACCATAGATAAGTACATGTACATTGTAATCCATCCGTTCTTCAACAAGAAGAAAATTCAACTGAAATACTCCAAAACAGAACTGGTTGATTACATTTCCGATATTCAACATCCTATTTTTCGTGAAATCCTAGGCATGTATGACCTTAAAGGTATAGATGTTAACTCAATCGCTGACATTCCAGCAGGAACAGGCATGGGGTCAAGCAGCAGTTTTACCGTTGGGCTTCTCAATGCAGTTAGAGCCTACATTGGCAAGTTTTCCAGTGCGGAAAAGCTAGCATCACTGGCATGTGAGACTGAGATAAACCGTGTCGGCAGTCCCATTGGTAAACAAGATCAATATGCTGCAGCCTACGGTGGCATCAACTACATGACGTTTTATCCAGACGAATCTGTTAAAGTAGAGAAAGTATTGCTGAGCAATTCTCTAAAGACACAACTTGAGGAGAATCTGCTTCTTATTCATGTGGGCGGCCAGCATTCTGCTAACGACATACTGAGAGATCAACAGCAAGCCATCAACAATCAAAAAAAACTGGATACTCAAAGAAAAATGGTGAAACTGGCCGAAGAGCTTTACAAGAGTTTACAAAATGGAAACATTGAGGATTTCGGCATGTTTCTTCATGAAGGATGGGAGATGAAACGCTCCTTAGTTGCCAGCATCTCTAACAACGAAATTGACGACATATACCTGCAAGGAATTAAAGCCGGAGCCTTGGGTGGAAAGCTCCTTGGTGCCGGCGGAGCAGGATTTCTGCTATTCTACTGTCCAAAAGAAAAGCAGGAGCATTTCAGGCATGAGATGCACAAATTCATGGAGCTGGACTTCAAGTTCGACAATTTTGGCTCACAAATTGTGTATGTTGGCGACAAGTTCATCAAATAATTAAACTATCATCTATGGATTATAGAAAAGAGATTACTTTATATTTTGAAAAAGTAAAGACCGTCATTGACAAGGTTTCCAAAGACGACCTGAACAATCTCCTCAACTTGTTAAATAAGGCCCGGGACGAAGGGAAGTTCGTGTTTGTTTGTGGCAACGGCGGCTCGGCCTCTACTGCCTCGCACTATTGTTGCGATTTCAACAAAGGTATTTCCAACGAACAAAAGAGCAAGTTCCGTTTTATCTGCCTAAGCGATAACGTACCCTCCATGATGGCCTATGCCAACGATTATAACTGGGAAGAAATATTCATCGGACCGCTCCGGAATCTCTTCAACCCTGGCGACTACGTCATCGGCATCAGTGGATCGGGTAATTCATCTAACGTAGTGAAAGCCTTGCAATATGCTAATGAGCATGCCGGTATATCCATAGGCATCACAGGTTACGATGGCGGCATTGTCAAACAGATTAGTCAGCACAACATCCACATCCCCGTGATGGACATGCAGATATCAGAAGATCTTCACCTGATGCTCGATCACTGCATGATGAGCATCCTTTGTAAATATGGAGAGCAGCGATAAATCATACTACCCACTGGTTTCAGTCGTGATGGCTACATTCAATGAACCCGTGGAATTCATCACAAGAGCCATCAACAGCATCCTCCACCAGACATATAGTAATTTGGAATTGCTAATATGCGATGACAGCACCGATGCAAGAACCATTGGTGCTATTGACAGATTGGCAAGTTCAGACGCGCGAATCAAAGTAATCAGGAAACATGATAGAATGGGATTTGTCACAGCCCTCAACGAAGGACTGGAAAATGCCAAAGGCGAGCTTATTGCAAGAATGGATGGCGACGACATCGCGTTAAACTCACGGCTGGAGAAACAGGTAGCTTATGCTGCTGCCCATCCTGACATTAGTCTTTTTGGTGGAAACATCTATATCATCAATGAACAAGATGAAGTAGTATCAGAAAGACGTTACAAAACTACTCCCAATAAAATACGTCAGATGTTCATGTACAGAAATCCATTAGCGCATCCCACCATCATGTTTCGACGCAATATTATTGACTGCGGTTTCTTTTACGACCCACGATTCAAGAAAGCCGAGGACGTAGAGTTCTACCTCCGCCTGTACAAGCATGGGTACCAATTTGGAAATGTTGATGAGTTCCTGTTGAAATACCGAGTGGTGGGCGATATGCAAAAGAAAAGAAAATCAGACAACTGGTACTACAATCACAAAGCAAGGGCTAAAAACTTCATTGTATCTAAGCCATTGTTCAGTATATGCTCCTGGACTATTTCCCTGATATATCAATACATGCCTCAACAAATAATATCATATCTATACAAAAAGGAAAATCAAACCAGATGATCTTTTGAAAAGAGCCCATTTCTCAAATTCTTGCCTTAGTAACGCAATAAGGAACGTCAACAAGCGTTATATGATAAAAGTGCACAAGGTGAAGACAGTCCCGACCTACATCAAATACAATGACGATATCACGAACCCTCGGTTCATTCCCGATGGCATGAACGAGTTGGAGCGTAACATCAAGCGCGCTGCCGATTTCTTGATAGCCACCCTTGCACTGATTGTTTTCTCACCCTTGTTTCTGCTGTGCTACTGCTTGGTTAAGCGTGAGGACGGCGGACCCGTAATCTTCAAACAGGAACGAATTGGACGCTTCGGCCGACCTTTCACCATTTACAAGTTCCGCAGCATGTGCATCGATGCGGAGAAAGATGGACCACAACTCTACAGGCACCAACACGACAATCGCATGACCAAAATAGGGAGATACCTGCGCACACACCACTTGGACGAACTGCCGCAACTGTGGAACGTGGTCAAAGGAGACATGGCCTTCATCGGACCACGACCGGAACGAAAGTTCTACATCGACCAAATCATGCAGCACGATTCCAGGTACGCTTATCTTTACCAAATCCGTCCTGGCGTCACCTCGTATGCAACCCTATACAACGGCTACACAGACACCATGGAGAAGATGCTGAAACGACTGGATCTCGACTTGTATTACCTGGAACATCGGTCGTGGTGGTTCGACATGAAAATATTAACCAAGACTTTTATCAATATTACATTCGGTAAAATTTTCTAACCCAACCTCGTTCGCTCCTCTCATCTGGAGAGAACAGTGTTGCCAATCTAAGAAAACACTAAAATAGACACAGCTCTTTACAATTATGAAAGATTGTTCATCGTAAAAAACAATCATATCCTTTTTCATTAACAACAATTTGAATGGTAAGCACCAAATTTCCCTCCAGAGACAACATCCACCACCATGTTATGCCATGCGTAATGCCAAAGATGTTGCATTTGTTAATATCGAATCCATCGTTTTTGATAGCGTATGGCGCGCAGACATTTCACCGAATTAACCCAACACAGGTTACAAAAAGAAACATCCTTCCGCCTTTGTGAGTTAATTTATGTTAGCAATTGCATTTATTAACATAAAAAAGCATATACCCTATTGTGTTTTTCTTTACTTTGCGGTCGCATTTAAAAAACTGTAAGTAAAAACAAATGGCTACTACACTCATCATCCTACAATTACTCATTGTATTTGGGTTCATCTTCATTGGTGCCCGCGTAGGCGGCATCGGCATGGGTATCTACGGCATGGTAGGTACTTTCTTATTGGTTTTTGTCTTCGGTCTGGCACCGGGAAAAGCACCTATCGATGTGATGATGATTATCGTTTCAGTTATTGTAGCAGCCGCATCCCTACAAGCCACGGGAGGTTTAGATTATCTGGTGGGTGTCACGGGCAAGTTCCTGCGCAAGCATCCCAGTCAAATCACCTATTACGGTCCGTTGGCATGCTGGATGTTTTGCCTGTTGGCTGGCACGGCGCACACCTGTTATTCACTGCTCCCCATCATTTCTGAGATAGCCCAAGCCAACAAAATCAGACCCGAAAGACCATTGAGCGTCAGCGTCATCGCTGCGTCGCTGGGCATCACCGGCAGTCCCGTGAGTGCCGCTACGGCAGCCATCATCAGTACAGATATCCTTGGTTTGAAAGGCATCGACCTGGCCGATGTGTTGATTGTGTGCATTCCGGCCTCTTTCGTAGCCATCCTCGTGGCAGCGTTTGTACAGAACCGGATAGGTAAAGAGTTGGAAGACGACCCCATCTACCAAGCCAAGGTGGCGTCGGGTGAAATCAATCCGGAAGAAGAACAGAAACGCATGCAGCAAATAAACGCCAACCCCAACCCACGCGCAAAATACTCCGTGTATGCCTTCTTGCTGGGCGTTGCGCTGGTGGTAACATTTGGTCTGTTCCCTCAACTGAAGCCCCATCACATGGTTGACGGCGTAATGACGCCGATAGCCACCTCCGAGATGATCGAGATTGTGATGATGTCGGCGGCTGCGTTGATTCTCCTTGTGGGCAAGGGCAATGTGGCCACAGCTGCCAAGGGAACTGTCTTCGCTGCCGGCATGAACGCCATGGTGAGCATTTTCGGTATTGCCTGGATGGGCGACACCTTCTTCAATGGCAACAAAGACTTCTTCGTCACTCACCTGGCCGATTGGGTACAAGCAGCTCCCTTCTTGTTCGCCGTCATCCTCTTCATCATGAGCATCATGCTGTTCTCACAGGCAGCCACCGTGCGCACCATCTATCCCCTGGGTGTGTTGCTGGGCATCAACCCGCTGTACCTGCTGGCGATGTTCCCTGCCTGCAACGGTTATTTCTTCATGCCCAACTACCCCACCGAGGTGGCAGCCATCAATTTTGACCGGACCGGCACCACGCGAATCGGTCGGTACGTCATCAACCACAGTTTCCAGTTGTCAGGATTCATCACGACCATCGTGTCCATCGCACTGGCTTTCTTGATCACGCAAATATTTTATTGATAACATATTTAATCACTTAAAAACAATTTATTATGAAACATTTACGTATCAACATCCTGGTGATTGTTGCATTGTTCGTTACCGTTGGTCTATGTGCCAAACCTAAGGTTCGCATCCTGGCAACAGGTGGCACCATTGCAGGTGTATCCACAAGTTCTACCTCATCGGCTTACAATGCCGGCCAATTGGGAGTGCAGACCTTGATTGCTGCCGTTCCGCAGATTCAAGACATCGCTGACGTATCGGGTGAGCAAATTTGCAACATCGGTAGTCAGGACATGAACGACCAAGTGTGGTTGAAACTGGCCAAACGAATCAACCAGCTGCTCAACCAAGAAGGGTATGACGGCGTGCTGATTACTCATGGAACCGACACCATGGAAGAGACCGCTTACTTCTTGAGCCTCACCGTACACAGCAACAAGCCTGTGATATTGGTAGGTGCCATGCGTTCGGCCACAGCCATCTCTGCCGATGGACCCGCCAACCTGTACAACGCAGTGGCTGCCATTGCTACACCCGAATCGCGCGACAAGGGCGTGATGGTTTGCATGAACGACCAACTGTTTGATGCCAAATCGGTCATCAAGACCCATACCACCGACTGCGGTACGTTCAAGGGTGGCATCTATGGTCAAATTGGTAACGTGTTCAATGGCAAGGCTTACTATCTGCAAACACCATCCTACAAGCGCGGAACAGAATCAGTATTCAACGTCGACAACCTCGACAAGTTGCCACAGGTGGGCATCATCTACGGTTATTCCAACTGCTCTGACCTTCCTATCAAGTCATTCGTTGATGCCAAGTACGATGGCATCGTGTTGGCAGGTGTTGGCGACGGCAACTTCTACAAAGATGTTTTCGACGTGGCTATCAAAGCACAGAACAGCGGCATCCAAATCGTTCGTTCAAGCCGTGTACCCACAGGTCCTACCAACTTGAATGCTGAGGTAGATGACAACAAATATCATTTCGTGGCATCTCTCAACCTCAATCCTCAGAAGGCACGCGTATTGTTGATGCTGGCTTTGACGAAAACACACGACTGGCAGCAAATTCAGAAATACTACCAAGAATATTAATTCCTATCATTGATAACAGGAATAAACATAATGAACATGAAAAAAATAATGATGATTTGCGCTATGATGTCTTTGGCACTGGGCGCAAGCGCACAAGGTAACAATACAGGCATGGGTGGCGAAGATGGCAATTACGAGTCATTGGCAAGCCGTCTGTTCAAATTGGAGAAGAAAAGCGACGCAATCAACGTGTACTTCAACTATGCGTCTTCCTTCCAAGAGGCCTACGATGGCAACGACTGGGGATCATCCTTCAAGAACAAACAAGCCCGATTGGAAATCAAAGGTTCCTTTGGCAAACTCTCTTACCGCTTCCGTCACCGCTTGAACAAAGCCAACGGTGCACAGGGCGAGGACAACTTTGCAAAGGCTACCGACATTCTTTCGGTTGGTTATCAGGTCACCGACAAGCTCGGTATCACGGGTGGTAAGATGTGTCAGAACTGGGGTGGATTCGAGTTTGACGAGAACCCCATGTACATCTACCAATACTCTGACATGATTGACAACATGGACAACTTCATGGCCGGCGTAAACTTCGCATTCAAACCCGTGGAATCTCAGGAGTTCAACCTGAACATCACCAATGCTTATAACAACAAGTTGGCTCAAGAATACGGAGCTGACCTCAAGGTGATGAAAGAGAATGGAAAGACTGAAGCCGTGGAAGCTGCCAAACATCCATTGACCTATATCTTCTTGTGGAATGGTAATTTCTTTGGCGATAAGCTACAAACGCGTTGGTCAGTGGGCACACAGACACAGGCCAAGGATCAGAGCAGCCAGATGGTGATGCTCGGTCAAAAGCTCAACTTGCCCACCTTCCAGTGGTATTTCGACTACATGGGTGCCTTTGACGACGTCGACCGTCTGGGCATTGCCACCAGCGACTTGTCTGCATTCCGCGGAAAAGGAAACGTGCGCTACGGCAAGGTGAACTACAACTCGTTCATAACCAAAGTTAATTGGCAGTTCGTTGATCAGTGGAACCTGATGCTCAAAGGTATGTACGAGACGGCAAGTGTCAGCAAGATTGAAGATCTCAAGAACTATCGTAAGTCTTTTGGTTACATGGCCAGCTTGGAGTATTATCCCGTCAAGTCACAAGACTGCCGCGTATTCTTGTCATACATTGGCCGTAGCTACAAGTTCACTGACAAGAGTAAATTGGCTGACTACAACACCAGTCGCATCGAATTGGGCTTCATGTACAGAATCAAGGCATTCTAACAACAGCCCTTTAACAGCAAGATGAACGTGAGACACCCCTCGTGTCCACGTTCGTCTGTTATGACGAACCATGACAAACACAGAAAAAACAACTACAAAAATAAATAGTAAATACAATGGAAACAAACGAAAAATACAGAGTAGAGTCTGATCTCTTGGGCGAATTACAGGTGCCCGCAGACGCTTATTATGGTGTTCAAACACTGCGCGCCATCAATAATTATCGCATTTCCAACACCAAGATGTGCAATTATCCTCAGTTCATCATTGCCATCGCATACGTGAAGAAGGCAGCTGCCGCAGCCAACGCTGAGTTAGGTGCCCTTGACAAAAACATTGCAGATCACATCTGTCAAGCTGCCGATGATATCATCGGAGGCAAGTTATGGGACAACTTCTGCATTGACATGATGCAAGGTGGAGCCGGCACATCCGTGAACATGAACGCCAACGAGGTGATTGCCAACCGCG
>CAMQBP010000016.1 GCA_946999025.1 uncultured Prevotella sp.
AAACAGATGAGAATAGTCATGATCTCCGCACGGCTCATTCGCCATTTACGCTTTCGATGCTTGATGCCGTCAGGCTCCTGCAGAGCCAGTTTTGCTATTTCTGCATCAAATTCCTTGCAGAAGTCATCTGCAATACAAAAAATCTCTGTAATTTTGTCTTTGGTAATCATCTTCTTATCCCGAACTCAGGTTATTAAGGATTTTCTATCTATCAATGACGCGGATAAAGCCGAAAACTATCTCATATTGCGGCCACAAATAGGCCCCACCTACTATGTCTTCTATGCGTGTCTCATCAAAAACCAGCGTTATTCGTTGGGTGCATCGTGGGGAATGGTAGTCGTGGTGCTGATCGTTACGCTGGTGACGGCAGTATGTGTCATGAAATTCTATGACGAATCCGTAAGGAATTGGCTGGCCAAGAATGGCCTACGCACCGTTCATCCTATTTTGGCATTCCGAAAAAAAAGATTTTTTTATTTTGCGCATTCTCACATTTAGCGTACCTTTGCATAAGACAGGCATCGCCTCGGCAACTTCAAGCAAGCTTGGTTTCGCTCGGCTCGCGCTGTCTTTGCATAAGACAGGCATCGCCTCGGCAACTTCAAGCAAGCTTGGTTTCGCTTGGCTCGCACTGTCTTTGCATAAGACAGGCATCGCCTCGGCAACTTCAACCCAGCTTGGTTGCGCTCGGCTCGCACTGTCTTTGTTAGAAATAAATAATACATGAAATGAACTTAAAAGTACGTTTGGCGGCAATGAATTTTCTTGAATTTGCCGTATGGGGTTCCTATCTTACTTGCATGGGGATTTATTTAATCAACATCGGAATGGCTTCCAATATCGGTGCATTCTTTGCCATGCAAGGCGTTGTATCAATCTTCATGCCTGCATTGATGGGTATCGTGGCCGACCGTTTAGTGCCTGCTCAACGCCTTTTAGGCTATTGTCACCTGTTGGCTGGCTCGTTTATGTTTGCAGCGGCATACTATGGGATGAGCCAAGGAAGCAATGCTGAGTTTGGTATACTCTTCACACTTTATTCATTTAGTGTGGCTTTTTACATGCCTACCTTGGCATTGACCAATTCGGTAGCCTACAATGCCTTGACGCAAGCGGGGATGGATACTATCAAAGACTTTCCACCCATTCGTACATTTGGAACCATTGGCTTTATCTGTTCCATGTGGTTTGTAGATATCTTTGGCTTTAAGAGCGACCAAAATCAGTTTGTGGTCAGCGGTGTTTTAAGCATTCTCTTGTTTCTTTACACCTTCACGTTGCCACATTGTCCTACGTCCAAGGGGCAGCTTGCAACTGGTTTGGTTGAAGCCTTTGGTCTGAAGGCCTTCTCCTTGTTCAAACAAAAGCGCATGGCCATCTTCTTTATCTTCTCCATGCTGTTGGGTGTGAGTTTGCAGATAACCAATGGTTTTGCAACCCCTTTTATTGAAAGTTTTAAGGCGTTGCCTGAATATGCGAGTTCGTTTGGGGTGAAATATCCAGTGATACTTTATTCTTTGTCACAGGTCAGTGAGACCCTTTGCATTTTGATGATACCCTTCTTCATGAAGCGTTACGGCATCAAGAACGTGATGTTGATTGCCATGTTCGCATGGGTGCTGCGGTTTGCCTTGCTTGGATTGGGCAACCCGGGTGACCGCGTATGGATGTTTGTGCTGTCCATGATTATCTATGGCGTTGCCTTCGACTTCTTCAACATCAGTGGATCGTTGTATGTGGACAAGGCAACCGAACCCGCTCTTCGTTCCAGTGCGCAAGGTTTGTTCATGCTCATGACCAACGGTATCGGCGCAACGGTCGGCTCACTGGCTGCACAGGCTGTGGTTACCTCGAATACCATCAATGGCGTTACCAATTGGTCGGCCTGCTGGTATGCATTCGCTGGATATGCCTTGGTGGTGGGGGTGAGCTTTGCTCTGTTGTTTAAACCCAAGAAAAATATGGTGAAGGCATGAACAAGGTACGGCTGATTTTCAAGAGCGTAACAGAGATTGTGGGGTCTGACGATGTGGGACTGCTCATCCTGGTGGACGAACAACAACATCGTCAGCTTACCATCCCATGTGACCGCAACATGCTGTATCAGTTTAGTCTTCGTGTGCAAAAGGTCCCAATCACGAACATGATGCTGCCAGAAGTGCTGTGGCAGGTCATCCGTTCACAAACCACAATGCGCTTCGAGATTCTCATCAACGACCTGATTGAGGGACAGTACAGGGCTGTATTGTATAATGTAGAAACGCTTGAACCAATCTTGATACGCATCAGTGACGCTATGTTGTTGGCCTATGTTAGCGACATTCCAATATACATTGATGAGAAGTTGATGAAAAAGCAGAGCGTGAAGTATGTTCACAATGCGCAGGGTATGTCTATTCCGGTAAACACCTTGACGGATGAAATGTTGAAAAAGGCATTGAACAAGGCCATTGAGGATGAGCATTATGAACTGGCATCCTTGTTAAGAGATGAGATGAAAAGACGCAACTTGCTTGATATTTGATGTTTGAATATGAAAGAAGCCAGATATTTTTACGTTCCTGATGCTGCCCATGTGACTGAATTACCACCGGAAGAGGCGCGGCATGCTGTCAGCGTTCTGCGACTGAAAGCTGGTGATGAAATATTCTTAATGGACGGAGAGGGTTCTTTTTACCAGGCAAACGTCACACTTGCAGCAACCAAGCATTGTATGTATGACATCGTGAAAGCGTTGCCGCAGCAGAAAACATGGAAGGGACATGTGCATTTGGCCATCGCGCCAACCAAGATGATGGATAGAATGGAATGGATGATTGAGAAGATGACTGAGGTTGGATTTGATGAAATCACGTTCCTGAACTGCCGCTATTCAGAGCGCAAACAACTACGAATTGACCGCATGGAAAAGATTGTTATTGCTGCAATGAAGCAGAGTAGAAAGGCTTGGAAACCCGTAGTTCATCCCATTATGCCCTTTCAAGACTTCGTCAATCAGCAGCGAGAGGGTGGCCTGTACATAGCCCATTGTTACACGGAGATAGCCAGAAATGATTTCCTTAACGAGATACTACAAGCCAATGACCAGCAAGATATTACCGTACTTGTAGGTCCTGAAGGTGATTTCTCCATGGACGAAGTGAATCAAGCCCTTGAAAAGGGATTCTCATCTGTGTCATTAGGGCAAAATAGATTGCGGACTGAAACCGCAGGATTGGTATCCATCGTGATGTCACAAATGGTAAAACGCATCTTATAATCCATGGAGAAAAAGGTTGGAAACATGCGACCGACCAAGGTAAGGCATCTTCTTGACGGTCTGACGGTTCATTTATAGAAAGGTAAGATTTAACATGAAAGTATTCAAACTATATTGCATTTCCGCATACTTGCTCATCATTGCTTTTTTGTCATCTTGTTCAGATGGCGAATATCGCCAAGCCATTCCTAAGTCAAGCACTGCTTTAGTGTCGTTTGATGTCAGTAAGATAAGCGGGGTAAACAGCGCCACATTACTGAAAGTACTGCTCCGGATGAAGAATTTGGATGAGAGTGGCATTGATTTGACGCACAAGATTTATCTTTTTGAATCGCCCGATGGGAACTTAGGTATCTGTGCGAAAGTGCAGGACAAAGGGATGTTGGAACAGATGTTCGTGAAGATGAACAGCAAGCCCGTGAAGTATCGTGAGGCCTATTTCGCACAAGTTAATGACTCTTGGATTGCCGGTTACAATGATCAGTCGCTCTTGATTATGGGACCTTTGCCTGTTACAGCGCAGGAAGTCATGAAAGGAACGATGGCCAAATATTTGCAACAAGACGAGGAAAGCAGCGTGATAGCTTCTCCAATATTTGAAAAATTGGAAGGTATCAACAGTCCCATGGCAATGGTTGCACAGGCGAAAGCCTTGCCCGAACAGCTTGTTGCACCGATGACGTTAGGCTCTCCGAAAGGTGAAGATGGGTCACAAGTGTTGATAGCAGCTGAAATGAGTATCGAAAAACGATGCCTGACCATCGAAGGCAGACCGTTTTCTTTTAATCAACACATCAATCAAGAGATTGAAGAGTCGTTCAAAGTATATCGTCCCATCACCGATGCTTACCTACAATCCATGTCAAATGAGGCCTTGTTGGGCATGTTCGTGAACGTAGATGGGCAGAAGTTTTTGCCCATTTTGCAGCATAACAAGGGACTTCAAGTGTTGCTGACGGGTATTAATCAGGCGATAGACATGGACAACATCATCCGCAGTGTTGATGGTGACATGTGCATCATTGTTCCAAACTATTCTGACGGAGCCATTCAATTGTCGATGGCTGCGCGTCTTGCACATACGAAATGGCTGGCTGATGTCCCATATTGGAAGCAGTCAGTGCCGCAAGGTGCTAAATTGACGGATGCCGGTAAGAACATCTATTCCTATTCAGATGGCAAAACCAACTTCTGTTTCGGGGTGAGTGAGGACAAGCAGTTCTTCAGCGGCAGCAGCAAGCAGGAAGCACTGGCCTCAATCGGTCGGGCGAAAACACCACTGCCAGTGCAGCTACAAAATCAAATCAAAGGGCAGAAAATGGTCATGGTGATTCATTTCAACGACGTGCGCAACGAAACGATGAAAGTGTTTGTTGATTTGCTGAAGCCCGTGTTTGGACCTGTCAACACCATGGTATATAAATTGAAATAAAAGGTGGATACTATCACATTGAACAAGGTTCTGCCGCATGTCTTTACACATGTGCAAGGATTAGTGTCGGATATTTGGAATGAAAAAATCACCTTCCATAAGGGACATTATTATCTGTTGGAAGCCAATTCTGGCAAAGGAAAGAGTACGTTTTGTAGTTATTTGATAGGGTATCGGCGTGATTTCGATGGAAACATCTTGTTTGACGAGCAGAATATCAACGCACTCACAATCAAAGACTGGGCAGAGATACGCACCCGGCAGGTCAGTTATCTCTTTCAAGAGTTGCGCTTATTCCCCGAATTAACCGCTCTTGAGAACGTTCTCATTAAGAATAACATGACGCATTTCAAGACCAAAGTCCAAATTCTTGATTGGTTTGAAGAGTTGGACATCGCTGACAAGGTGAATGTCAGGATAGGACAGATGTCCTTTGGACAACAACAACGCGTGGCACTGATACGCTCGCTCGTCCAACCTTTCGATTTTTTGTTGGCAGACGAACCTATCAGTCACCTCGATGATGACAACTCCAACGCCATGGCACAAGTTCTCTTGCGTGAGGCTACCCACCAAGGAGCCGGCATCATTGTTACGAGTATCGGCAAACACCTGGCTTTAAAATATGATAAGGTTGTAAGATTATGACGCTTGTTTGGAAACTTCTTCGGCAACATGTGAGCATTCCTCAGTTTGTAGGTTTCTTCTTTGCAAACCTGTTTGGAATGATCGTCATTCTTTTGGGATATCAGTTTTATCGTGACGTCATGCCTGTGTTCAACAGCGATGACAGCTTCATGAAGGCCGACTATCTCACTATCAGTAAGAAAACAGGAACGACTTCCACCATCAGTGGGGAAGATAATACGTTCAATAGGGCAGAGATTGAAGAGTTGAAGCAGCAGCCTTTCGTCAAAAAGTTGGGCGCATTCACCTCGGCCGAGTATAAGGTGAACGTAACGCTGTACGTCAAGGAAGCCAAATTGCTTGATTCCGAATTCTTTTTCGAAAGCATTCCCGATTCGTTTGTAGATGTTCCGCTTGCCCAATGGCATTATGAGGAAGGCAGCAAGACGGTGCCCATCATCCTACCAAGGTCATACATCACCATGTATAACTTCGGCTATGCGCGCAATCACTCGTTGCCGAGCATCTCTGAAGGCGTGGTGGGAATGCTGAATGTGCGGATGGCCATTCATGGCAATGGTAAGGATGAAGTGTTTGAAGCAAAGGTCATTGGTTTCTCTGGTAAATTGAACTCCATCCTCGTTCCCATGTCATTCATGTCGTGGAGCAACCGTCACTTTGCGCCAAATGCTACTAGCAACCCCAACAGATTAATCGCTGACGTGTCGAGCACACGCGATGATGCCATCGCAAAATACTTGGATAGCCATGCGTATGAGGTAGAAGACAGCAATCTTGCCAACGAGAAGGCCATCTCGTTCTTATCGTTAGTCGTGTCTATCGTGATGGTCGTGGGCTTGTTCATTTCCCTCTTGAGCTTCTATATCCTGCTCTTAAGCATTTATCTTCTCGTACAAAAAAATGCATATAAACTTGAAAATCTCTTACTGATAGGCTACCGTCCGCTGCAGGTGTCGAAGCCATACATCTTCCTCACACTCATGCTAAACGTCGCAGTTTTGCTGATGGCCGTACTGGCCGTGTATTGTATACGGGATTATTACATTGAAATACTGTATGCCATGCTTCCAAGTATTGACAAAACCAGCATGCTTCCTACTTGTTTATTGGGATTTATCATCCTGACAATCGTGTCTTTCATCAACAGTGTGATTATCTATTGCAGAATGTCTGCTTTATACAAGAAATAAAAAAAGGCAATGGTCTTCACAGATAATCGCCTTCAAATCTTCAATAGGTATTAGTCCTTTAAGGTAAAAAGATTGTTTTCAGGATAACACTTGCAAAGTTAATGTTTTTTTTGAATCCTCCAAACCTTTTTAGTTATTTTTTTTATAAAAATAAAAATGTATCCTTAAAGGTGCAGATGTTTGCTGTTTTTCAAATCTGAATGTGACGTTGCTCAACCTCTGTGTTACATGCATTCTCCATCAAAAGAAAAGCCTTTGGCATTCAATAGCAATGGGTTTGGCCACCAATAGCATTGAGTTTGGTGTCTAATAGCAATGACTTTGGCCACCAATAGCATTGAGTTTGGTTACCAATAGCAATGAGTTTCCATTCCAATATGCATGCGCTTGCGGGGCAAGCTCCATATTGTCTTGAATATGGTACAATTACGATGCGTCCCGATAGGGTGAATATTCGGGGATAATCTATTCTTTAATTTTGATGAAAGCGTTTGTCAGGATGGCCGTGAGTCCACCTGTCGTAATGCCCGAAGAAAAGATGTTTTTGATGGTTTCTGGCATGTGATCCAGTATTCCGGGAACCATTTCTACGCTAAGGCCTAAGGCAAAGCTGATAGCCATCACCAATACTGCCTTGCGGTTGATTTGTGTTGACGCGATGATTTTGATGCCTGCGGCAGCCACGGTTCCAAACATCAGCAGCGTAGCACCACCGAGTACCGGAGCCGGAATTAAGGAAAACAGCAATCCAACAACAGGGAACAGTCCTAAGATGACCAGCGCTCCGGCGATGTAGTAGCCCACATAGCGGCTGGCAATGCCTGTCAATTGAATCATTCCGTTGTTCTGTGCGAAGATTGAATTGGGGAAAGAGTTGAATACAGCGGCCAACATGGAGTTGAAACCATCGGCCAGAATGCCGCCCGATGCTCTTCTCTCAAACACTTCACCTTCGATGGGTTCTCCGGAAATCAGTGAGTTGGCCGTGATGTCTCCATAAGCTTCGATAGCCGTTATGAGGTAAACCAGTCCCAATGATATCAGGGCCGATATGTCAAAGCGGAATCCATATTTGAACGGAACGGGAATGATAAAGCCTCCATAGCTTTGAATGGAATCCAAGTGAATCATGCCCATGAGGTAGGCAGCGATGCACCCAATGAGGAGACCCAGCACGATTGAACTCATTCGGAGAAAGCGGTTGCTGGAACGATTGAAGATGATGATGCTGAACAACACAAGTGCAGCCAACCCAAGGTTTACCAGAGATCCGAACGATCCGTCAGCTTCGGCTGCGGCACCACCACCACATGAGTTGATTCCGGCCTTGACCAGCGACATGCCTATCAATGTGACAACGATGCCAGAGACCAGTGGCGTGATGATTTTGCGTGTGTACTTTAATAGGCGGCTGACGAGCATTTCGACTACAGAGGCGAACATGCAGGCGGTAAATATATAGGACAAAGCCATTTCGGTGTTCATCTTGCCACCTACCATGCCAAGCATGCCGGCTCCGATAATGGGGCCTATGAAGGAGAAGCTGGTGCCTTGGATACACAAGAGTCCCGTGCCGATGGGACCGATGCGGTGGCATTGTATGAATGTGGCGACACCAGAAACGAACAGCGACATGGAAACCAGGAATCCTGTTGTTTCCAAATCAAAATTAAGGGCATTCGAAATGATTAGCGGTGGGGTGATGATGGCTACGAAGATGGCCAGCAAGTGCTGCAGTGCGGCAAAAATACTTTCTCGTAGAGCCGGTCGGTCGTGAAGACCATAAATCAAGTCATTCGACTTTGACCTTACTTGTTCTTGTTCTGTTGGGTTCATTTTTTAGCGTTCAATCAATAGGGGAGTGGTTACTTTTCGATGTTTTTTAATTTGATTTGGCAGTTGTCCAGCGATTCAATCATGGCCAACGATTCGCATCTCACGCCTTCTGCTTCTATCCCGTCTCGTCCATGTTGGAAGGTTTTTTCAATGATAAATCCCATTCCAACCAGTTCTGCACCGGCCTGCCGGCATAGGTCGATAATGCCTTTGGCGGCATTTCCATAGGCCAGGAAGTCGTCAATGAAAACCACTTTGTCGTTGGGTGTCAGATAATCCTTGCTGATAACGACATTGTATTCACGCTGTTTGGTGAATGAGAAGACCGTGGTGGATAAGATGTTGTCCATCGTTGACGGTTTTTTCTTCTTGGCAAACACCACCGGAAGGTCTAAAAGTAACCCCATGACGATGGCAGGAGCAATGCCCGAGGCTTCGATGGTCAAGATTTTGTTGATTTCCGTTGAGGCGTAACGCTTGATGAATTCGATGGCGATGGCTTTCATGAGGTTGGGATCCATCTGGTGGTTGATAAATTTATCTACTTTCAATATGCCACCAGGATAGCATTTGCCATCTTTCAGAATGCGGTCTATTAATGTTTTCATCTTTTGCATTATTTTAATAATGCATGCAAATTTACGAAAAAGATTGTAAGTGCAGAAAGATGACAAGCTATTTTTTCTTGCCGCTTGTGCCGTGTTTTACTTGGCGCTGTCGCTTGGTAAAGTGATGCCTGTTGATTGGTCTAATTGTTGTTTGCTGCCGTTGATCATGTTTTCAATCTGTGCCATACGGTATTTCAACCCAGGCTTGTATCCATAATGTTGATAATAGGAGCGGGAGCTTTCAAAATACTCAAGTGCGTTTTCCCAATCCTTATTGAACAGATAACAGAACCCAAGACGGTAGAGGGCATCGGCTTTTTCGTTGTCATGACATACGTTCAGCATCTTTTCATAGCATGGGATGGCGGCTTCGTATTGTTTTAATTCAAAGTGACTTTCAGCGTTGGCATAGTAATAGACCGATTGTTCGTGAGGTGCGAAGACGGTGATACTCGGCATAACCGAGTCAAGATACAGGCATGCCTGCTCGTATTTCCATAGATGATAATAGCACACGCCGATGTAAGCCTTATATCTTTGGTTGAGAAGGTATTCCTGGTCAAGCTTCTGAAATAACAAAAGAGCCTCATGATACTTCTCACTTTGAAAGTATTCCAGCGCCATGTTCAGTCGATCTTTGTCATTGCTGGGGCGGTTGTGAGTGGCATCTGCCGGGGTGTTTTGGCCTATCAAAAACACGAGGGTGGCCAACCCTATCATCAGACAGTGCTTCGAATTCATGTTATGTTCCTCATTTTGTGTAGAAATCAATAACGCGTTGGATGGCTCGTTGACACACAGGACAAAACTCTGGTGTGTCATTTGTGCGCATTCTACAATCGTGTGATGCGCGGTAAATGCCTTTCAAGGAGTAGCCAGCACCTTCTATTAGTCCCACGGAAGGTACTTTTCCCATCATGTCTTGCCATTTATCAGAAAACTTAACCTTGGTTGTTATGTTTTGTTCCCATGGTTCTACGTCTGGCGGATACATGGGGATTTCCTCAAAATCGTAAGCATATTCGTCGGCAAGTCCAGCAAAGCTATGGCCAAACTCATGTACAACAACAGGTTTGAACGATGGATGATGGGTCATTGACAAGTTGTATGAGTTGAGAATACCGCCACCTCCGTACTGATGAGTGTTCACCAAGATGATGATATGTTCGTATGGAAGTCCTGCCAAGCAATCGTGTACGGCCTTTAACCGCAATGTAGTAAGATAACGATTGCTATAAAACGTGTCAAAATGAGAGTGCAGAGCGGTATTCTTCCACACGCCTTTAGAAGGCTCGCTGGTGCCACTGTCAGCCGAAGGAGCTTTGACTGCTATGATGTTGAACCTGTTTCTCATGGCCTTGAAAGGCTCATGCGCGAACAACGCCTCGGTGGCTTCGGCGGCATCTTTCAAGAAGATGGACATTTCGTCAGTTTGGTATCCCTCTGCCAGGAAAGCGATGTGGATGCAACGGGAGGTGTCTTGAGCCGTCTGTAGCGTTTCAAATGGAGTGCGGTTTCGTTCTCCGATGTGCTTAATCAAAATGTCGCTTGGTGCGACGGTGTGTGTCAGTTTGGTCATCGTTTCACGCCTGTTGTCATTCAGTGTCACCGTAATGTCAACGGTGTCCTTAGGCATCGGAACGAGAAATACATTCTCGAAAGCCCTGCTTGTGTGTTTGGCTTCGTCGTAAGTGAGCCATTCTTGAAACAACGTAGAAAACGAATTGCGGTAGAGCGTGCGCTTCGTGTGATGGTCGCGGACTGTTATTTGGCCGTTTCCTTCCATGGGTAATTCGGCCAACCGCTGTTTTTTTCCGTACCATCGGGGCATAATATTCAATTGATCGACGGCGATGTGTTGCTGGTTCGCATTGCCCGAAAAAATATAATCAATGCGCAATGTGCTGTCAGAAAACACCTTGTTGAAGTCCTGCGCGTTCACGTTTGCCGACATGAACAGGCACAGCACACATGGGAGGGTAAGGGTTAGGAAAGTCTTTATGTTCATCATTTAATGCTTAAAATAAATCAATTTCGTTCATCAACTCTTGTATATAATCGCGTTGCCAGTCGTCTATGTGTAGCTTATTGTCACCATACAGCAAGATGTCGATGTCCATTTGGATGCGATTGAGCGACCTTTCAGCCCTCGTGTCACCACATATTTGTTCCATACCTTTCACCTTTTCGGTGAGATCTTCAAGGGTTTCTTCAACCTTTGTGTATGCCAAACAGTTGTAAAATAGGTCTGATGCCATGCCAATGGGCTGTGTCCACTTCTGTGTAGTGAACTTTATGTCAGGCCAAGTGTCGGCCAACAGCCGCATGACTTGTCTCATGTTGCGCTCTTGGTTGACATTCGTTCCCAATGCCAAGATGACTCGTTTGCTGTCCATTCGTACAAAATTACTAATAATTATTAAACATCTACCTCTCCATTGTGCTTTTTTTATGAATTTATGTAACTTTGTCAATAATTTCAATGTTCATGCATAAGATTGCGATTATATTCCTCTTTTCTATTTCGTCTATGGCATCATGGGCCCAGATGAGATGGAACCAGACCTATCAACTCTACATCAATCAATATAAAGATTTGGCCATTCGGGAGATGCTTCAATACCGAATCCCAGCGAGTATCACCTTGGCTCAGGCTGTTTTTGAGAGTGGAGCAGGGCGAAGTAGATTGGCACGACTGGGCAATAACCATTTCGGAATCAAGTGTCATGACTGGACTGGGCGTACCATTGCTGAGGATGATGACGCTTTGGGCGAATGTTTTCGCGCATACGATCATCCCCTTCAAAGTTTTGAAGACCATAGTAAATTCCTTGTGAACAGTAGTCGTTACCGCAAGTTGTTTAGTCTTTCCATGCAAGATTACCGTGGTTGGGCACATTGTTTGAAAGCTTGTGGCTATGCAACCAACCCACGATATGCTTATAAACTCATCGAATTGATAGAGCTTTACAAGCTTTATGTCTACGACAGTGCCACGTCATACGATCACGCCATGGTTGAATATTCCGGAAATCAAACAGTAGTTAACCAGGCAAAGCCTTTACATCCCATCGCAATCTTCAACAAAAATTATTATATCCGGGCTCGTCGCGGCGACACCTTCAAGCTGATAGGCGAGGAGATTGGTGTGTCATACAAAAAGATAGCTAAGTACAACGAGCGTGATAAAGATGATACTTTGACCGAAGGTGAAATCATTTTCTTGAAGAAAAAGCGGAAAAAAGCGCCGAAGGCTTTCAAGAATCGTCCGCATGTTGTCAAGGATGGGGAGAGTCTGTATATCATTGCACAGATTTATGGCATGCGACTGTCCAGTCTATACAAGTTAAATGATTTCACTCCCGACCATACCATCCATGTCGGTGACGTCGTGAGAGTATATTAGGATAAGCCAGTTCGCACGGCTGACAATAGAAAAACAAAAACCATTGAGCAGGTAGTGTAAACTTAACTCAATGGTTTTGTTTTTCAAATAGCCTTGCTACAGTCTTTCTATGAACTACTGAATGATACGAGTCATGTTGAACTCTGCGATTTTTCCGTCAGGATTTACCTTGGCTTTGATGCGATAATGCATGGTTTGCTGCGTATCGTTCACCTTATTAACAGCCTGGTCTGCTGAGAAATTTACTGTGTATTCGTATTGTTCGTCACCGATTTCTTTCTTATCAATCTTGTAATCATTGAGCAGATGCCATGACATGCTGGCTACCTCTGGGTTGTATAGTTTATGTAAGAAGGTAATGACATCGTTTTTGTTAGCATCCACTTTACCAAGGAAAGAACTGATGATTGGACTGACCGTGCTGGTCAAACCATCCTCGTCTTTTGCGTTGATACTCTGAAAGAACTGTTTAAACAGCGAGCTTAACATGGCTCTTTCCTCTGGTTGCACCGTCTGTGCGTTGATTGTTTTGATGCCATCTTTAGCATCATCTACATACGCACCGTTGGGATGGTCTTCCAAGTAAAACTGGTATGCGTCCACACTGTTGGCCGAACTGGCAGCCACCCAGTCCAACGAGTCAATCTTTCGCATGGCTTCCGCGCGGTGTTCAGAGTCGGGATGCTTGTCGAGATAATCTTCCAGAGCCGTCTTCGAATTGCTCACCCAAGCATCGGTCCATTCGCTATCCATTTGCTGGATGGCTGTCAAGCGAACGTGTATGGAGTCTCTGTGTGCCATGGGTGCGTCTTTGAAGCGGTCAAGATAGTCCTGAAGCACGATGGGATCTTCGCTCTTGGCGGCAAACTCGTATGCCTCCAGCTCTTCTTTCATTTGTGCGTTGTGATAGAAATAATAGCCCAGTCCGCATGCAATAATGGCTATGATGAAAGCTATTATTAAAGTGGTGTGTTTCTTCTTGGGACGTTGCATATCCCCGTTGGGCGCGGGAGTTGTTGTGCCCACTACAGTCGTGGGCTCTGCTTCCTGTTCTACAGCCTGTTCATCAACAGGAGATGTGGCATCGCGATAGTTCATGTTGGCATGGTGGCAGTTCGGACATTCGCGCAAATCATTAAAATAAACTTCGCCACATTGCGTGCAACGGGTCACTCTATCAGCAATTTCTACTCCGCAAGAGGGGCAAACGGGGGCTCGGTCACTGATTTGGTGGCCGCACTCCGGACATCTTATTATCGCCATATCGTCAAAGTGTATTGTTTGTTTGTTAATGTTTCGATGTAGACTTTCTTGTGTTCATGGCATTTCGTCGGAATCTGATTTCTCTGAGTCCGTGCCTTCCCATCATTCTACTTTTATCAACGAAGGTGTTGATTCCATTGATTCTACCTTTACCCGTGTATTGCCACATGGTAATGTCGCGCCCGTCTGCCAATACCGGTTCTCGGTCGGTATACTGCGCAATCATGATTTGATAACTGTCCAGCTGTCCCTGCAGGTTGTGGTCATAGAAGTTAGCACCCGTGTAGATGAGCGGTTTTTGGCTGTAAACATCTTCTACCATGTCCAGGAATTTGTGCAAAGAGTCACAAAATGCTTCTGTGGATAAGCCGCTGCGAGTTTCTACGTCAATCATGGGAATGAGGTCTTGGTCGCCGGGTCGGCACTGTGTTATGAAGTTCTGCAGTTGGAGCGTCAAGTCGGTCTTAGGTCTGAAAAAGTGATAGGAACCTACTTTCAGGCCATAGCGATGGGCCAACTCGATGTTAGTTTGATAGGTAGGATCTATTCTGTCACCGCCTTCAGTAGCTTTGAGGTAGACGTATGTATTCTTGGTGTTTTCACCTACTGTCTCCCAGAACACCTCACCTTGGTAGTGGCTCAGGTCGATACCATGTACATGCGAGCAAGTATCCTCGCATTGTACATCGAAATATTGGGCATGGGTGGCCAACATGCAGAATAGGGTAATCACACATGAAATGATTCTTTTCATGTCTGCAAATATACATAAAAAACACAATTTTTGCGCCTGGTTGTCTAAAAAATATCAGGACAGCGCGTATCTTTGTGCGAAAATTGCTCCTTTGGCTTCAATAGTTGTTTACAAAATCATTCCCGAATCGAAGTAAACATGGTTGAAAAGTGAAGAGGAGAATTTTATTTCTGAAGCTCGTCCTTTTCCTTTTGATCATCTTCATCTTTCAGAAGGTCTGCCAAAAAAGAATCCAGGTCCTTATCTAAGTCGTTCATCAAGTCGCCTCCAATAATCACGGTGTCATCGTCGGCAACATATAGTTCGGCTATATTCTCCAGGTCATCATTTTCTAAAACAAAGCTAAATGGCTTGAGAATATTCATCTGATCAACCGTTTCATGAAGTTGTTTCAGGACTTTGCGAAGAATAACAGCGGCATGTTCGTAGAACTTCTCTTCCGTATTGCCTATCCATTCTTCAACGACGCAACGGGTAATCTCGTTTTCATCGTCATCGAATGCTCGTAATTCACCACTGTCTTGATAGATTCGGATGTGAATATCCGTAACCAGTGATGGGGTTTCATCTGACGTGAACTTTTGTGCTATCTTGCGAATAGCATACTCAGTCTGCTTGTACACTTGTTCGGTTGCGTTCATTAATAGATCCTTTCGATTATGCCCTGCAAATATAATTCTTTTTGCGAACACAGCAAGCAAATTTAGAAATAATTTATCTTAATGGCCATGGCTCTCTCATTTAAGCAAGGTTTGTGATTGTGAAAGGTCATTCACCCCTCAATGGTATTCATATCTGATTTATCGAATGAAACAGCTTTTGATGACCATGTTTAGGATGATGGCCGAGCATTTGCCATCGCCATCCGTTTATGTTAATAAACCTTCTGTTTGTTAAAACGATTCATTTTCTTTGACAAAATAAAATTGCGAAATAGATAAAATAAGAGGATGCTTTAGGTGTTCAAAGCCTTGAAATCATCATCTTTTGCTCAATTCACACAGATTAAACCGGCAATCTGCATGCTTTTACCTCCCAATATGTATGCTCTTGATTCTCAATCTGCATGCTTTTACGTCCCAATATGCATCATATAGCAGGCCATTTTGTGCAAAAAGAAGGTATTTTCCCTTCAAAACACCTCCCTTTTTCATGGTATTTTAGGTTTATAAATCGTATAACTCGCTAACAATCAGTAAAGTAACAAAATTCTTCTATATTTCGCATATTTTCGGTACATAGTTGGTTGGTGGATAAAATGCCGAGCATTTGTGTTAAAAAGTCATTGCGACGGAAGTCATTTCACCGAAGAACATTCCGTTTGATAGGATAAAAAATCAAAGCAAGATGTTTAAATGAATGAGCCGAGTTGAGATGGCATGCTGATTAATTTGTCATCGCATCACCTACTTTTTGTATACAGGCTTTGCTTGTTTCGGCTTTTTTGTATAATTTTGCGTTTGATAAGATATAAAATTCAAACTATGTATAGAACGAATACATGCGGGGAGTTAAGACTTTCCGATGAAGGTAAGGAGGTAACACTGTCTGGATGGGTGCAGCGCACACGTAAGATGGGTGGAATGACATTTGTTGACATGCGCGACCGATATGGCATTACCCAGCTCGTTTTTAATGAAGCCACCGACGCTTCTTTGTGTGAGCAAGCCAACAAACTGGGGCGTGAATTCTGTATTCAGGCTACGGGTAAGGTGAGTGAGCGACAGAGCAAAAATGATAAGATGCCGACTGGAGAAATCGAAATTCTGGTCAGTCAGCTTCACATATTGAGTGAAAGTTTGACGCCTCCATTCAAAATAGAAGACGAGACCGATGGTGGTGACGATTTACGAATGAAATATCGATACTTGGATTTGCGCCGACCTGCGGTAAGAAAGAATTTGGAATTGCGCCATCGGATGACAATTTTGATTCGCAATTTCCTCGACAACGAGCAATTCATTGAAGTGGAAACACCTATATTGATTGGTTCTACTCCAGAGGGTGCACGCGACTTTGTGGTGCCTTCGCGCATGAATCCCGGACAGTTTTATGCATTGCCACAAAGCCCACAAACGCTCAAACAGCTGTTGATGGTGAGTGGGTTTGACCGCTATTTCCAAATCGCTAAATGTTTCCGTGACGAAGACTTGCGGGCCGATCGTCAACCCGAGTTCACGCAAATTGACTGCGAGATGAGTTTCGTCGATCAGGATGATGTAATCGACTTGTTTGAAAATCTATGCCGTCATCTATTCAAAGAGATTCGTGGAGTGGAGCTGCCTGAGAAGTTGCAGCAAATGACCTGGCACGAGGCGATGAGACGTTTCGGCAGTGATAAGCCTGATTTGCGTTTCGGCATGGAGTTCGTTGAACTTTTGGATGCGTTCAAAGACAAGGCTGATTTTAGTGTCTTCAATGAAGCAAGCTATATTGGTGGCATTTGTGTGCCCGGATGTGCCAGCTATAGCCGTAAGCAGTTGGACGAACTGAGCAACTTCGTTAAACGTCCGCAGGTAGGTGCCAAGGGATTGGTATACATTAAGTATAATGCCGATGGAACGATTAAGAGTTCTGTTGATAAGTTCTACTCGAAGCAACACTTGCTGGAGGTGAAAGAACGAATGGGTGCCAAGGACGGTGACTTGGTATTGATTTTGAGTGGAAACAACGCCAACAAAACGCGTGTGCAGTTGTGTACCCTTCGTTTAGAGATGGGCGAGCGACTGGGGCTTCGTGACAAAAACAAGTTTGAGTGCTTGTGGATTATCGATTTTCCCCTGTTCGAGTGGAGTGATGAGGAGCAGCGGCTCATGGCAACGCATCATCCGTTCACCATGCCAAATCCAGACGACATCCCCTTGCTTGATGAGCATCCTGAACGAGTTCGTGCCAAGGCATACGACTTTGTGTGCAACGGTATTGAAGTAGGAGGGGGGAGTCTGCGTATTCATGATGGCCAGTTGCAGCAAAAGATGTTTGAGATATTGGGCTTCACACCAGAAAAAGCAATGGCACAGTTTGGCTTCTTAATCAATGCGTTTAAATATGGTGCGCCCCCTCATGCAGGTTTGGCGTTCGGTTTGGATAGGTTTGTAAGTATCATGGCTGGCTTAGATAGCATTCGCGACTGCATTGCCTTCCCTAAGAACAACAATGGTCGTGATGTGATGCTTGATGCTCCGTCTGCCATTGATCAGAAGCAACTGGATGAATTAGCCATCAAGCTTGACATACATCAATAAATCGTCTTATATGAATCAAACCACCCATAAATATGTTACTATTTGGTGAAAAATAATTGTGTTTTTTAAATAAAATGGCTACCTTTGCTTCGCTAATGAGATATTTTACCTCATTTGAGGTGCAAAGTATATTAAATATTTATTGATTATGACAGAAAAGAAAGTAACGGCAGCAGTAGCTCCAAAGAAGGTTGCGGCTCCCAAGAAGTGCACCACAACAAAGAGAGCTGCAGCAAAGAAGTGTGCTCTCGTGGTAAATGCTGAAAGCGTTGGCTTCCGTGCTGGTGATGTTTATCAGGCATTGGCCGCAGCAGACAAAGCGTTGAGCGTTGCTGAAATAGCGAAAGCTGCAAAAATTGGAACAGAAGAAGTTTATCTGGGAATTGGATGGCTGTTCAAAGAAGGTAAAATTAAGGATTCAGAGAATCTGTTTACTTTGGCTTAATTGCAACCCCAAGCATCGGCTTTTGCTGATAGAGGGGTGCGATATCATACTTTCTTGTCTGACCGACAAGAATAATAAAATGAGCTCGAAAAGAATTTGGGCTCATTTATTTTTTTATCTCACCAACATGTTTTTTCTGTAATGTTTTATGATGAGAGCCAATAACAATGTTATTGATTCGCTTTTTTCTCTATTTTTTTGATTCTTCTGATGGCTTCCGGATGTTCGGGACAGAGTTCTAATGCCTTTTGATAGTTGCGCAAAGCCGCTTCTTTCATTCCCTCTCTTTCGC
>CAMQBP010000017.1 GCA_946999025.1 uncultured Prevotella sp.
CAGCATAAATCTTGTCTTTCTCTACTCCTTGATAGCGTGCGACAAATGTTCCGTTGGCCTTGCCATTAGAGCCTGCTTCTATTTTCAGACGCACGGGGGCATATTTACCGTTATTATCTTTCTGATGTTCAAATCCCACTGTTGAGGTTGTTACATATAAAGCGGAGCCTTGAGGAATAACCATAGCCTTTTGGCTTTCATTAACGAGATTTGTTGCAGTGAAATTCAACGGCAGTCTTCCTGTGCCGGTCAGTCGGCAATCGTTCACCGCTGCATGGCCGTTGTTGTTTTCCTCGGTTGCAAAAACAATGTCTTCCCCTTCAGTAGGTACTTTGTTAGCTGTCCAGTTAGACGCAACGCTGAAGTTGTCACCATTGTTCTCATCGGTGCTTCCCATCCAGTAGTTCTTTTGCTCATTGCGAGTAACAACAAATTTTACCAATCTTTCTCCTCCCGAATCACCCGAACACGAGGTGTTATTAGTAAACATAGTCCGGATTTGATAAGTATATGTTCCTGGCTCTGTGAAAGTAACGTAGATATTATTACCTTTTTGTTTCAATTCGTTCTTTTCACCCGTGATATCATACCACTCTACGTCGTAAACGTGGTTTGAAACAGGGAGAGAAACTTGCAATGGTTTCATACCATCAGTAATGTCTATATGGACATTATCCTTCACCTCAAAGCCGGTAGGCGTTTTCACAATGACTTGAGGAAGGTCAGCAGTCGTCAGGTCAACAACCTTTTTCATGTTGCAACTGCCTTCAGATCCATAAACAATTTTAACAGCGTAGATGCCTTTTACAAGATCTTTCCATACCACATTTGCCTGTTCAGTAGAATTCACTGTGTAAGTTTGGATGGCAGATCCTTGTGGGTTTCCGTTTGCATCTGCTTTATAAAGTTCATACGTAGCCGGCATGGTAACTGTCTTTCCACTTTGTAAGGAGACAGATATATTACCTTTCTTCGCATTAACATCACAAGAAGCTCCAGTCACATCAAAAGCATTCACCTCGCTTGGCTTAAAGACAAACTTGTATGACTTTGCCCAATAAGGGTCAGGCTGATCCACAGGCTTCCAAGAAGCGGTGCCATCATTCTTATGGATGTTCATGACCTCATTAATAGCATATGTGCGTTTTTCTTTTGCAATTGCCGAATAAACCTCTTCGTCTCCAGGAGACCATATATCGGCACCGCTAGAAATATAGGGATAATAACTGATGCCGAAATAGACGTCGTCTTTCAAATCACTCGGTTTGTCAGTACTGTAAGTCCAATCGTCGGAAGTAGAGCTTTTAACTTTTTGGGTAACATATCCATACTGCAAAGTTGATCTGGAAAACAAAACCTTGTCCTCAGTAGTCCCAAAGTCAAAATTAACCTTGTTGCTTTCGTTATCACAACTGTATTCAACCAAAACTCCCTCGCCATACCCATAGTCTCTTCTCAGCTTATAAGTCATCAAGTTGTCATCTTCAATTGTGATCTCTGTGTCTTTTGTTCTTCCGCATTGGTCTTTTAGCGTAAACACATAATCTCCTGCCGGTAAATCTCCGATGTTGTAGTGGCTGTTTGGCTTGGTGAAGTCTATCGTCTGCGGGAAGTTGATTGTTTTTTGATATTCGTGGTCGTCACCAAAATCAGTGATCATAAAGTTCTTCTTGCCATCAGGCCTGTTTACAATCACTTGGAAAGGACCTTCCAAGTTGATAGTAGAGAAAACGATGCCGGCTGTGTTGCCGTGGATACCCAAACTCTTTCTTTGAAATGTCCTGTAGCGCGGTTTTGACGCATAATAAGCCATATCCGGCTTGGGATCACTAAAAATAAATTCGTGTTCAAAATCTGTTAGCGGGTTACCTGTGGAATAAACCATCTTGTACACACCAGGCCCAGGTAAATGGAATGTGAATCTTTTTTCGATATCAAATTGTTCTGTCCACATGGGGACCTCCATCAAGGGCTCGGAAGGATAGGTGTGGTCGGCGTTTCGCTTATAGATTTTTGCATTGCGATGCTCCTCGTCCATAAAATAATAAACACGCTGACCACCCAAAGACTTTCTTCCTTCAAAACTATAACACAATTCATAAGATGTGTCTTTCCATCCACAATCATCTGTCGGTGTTCCATACGTCCATGCTCCGCGCCACAACATATCTCTCACAGTAGTGTCCCAAATACGGAACCACTCTGTTTTTTCTCCCCCACAAAGCCACGTAAATTTAATTTCATAATTCCGATTCTTTTCGAATTTTAAGTTTCCTTTGCCAAAGGGGATTTTAAAGAAATAACGACAATATCCGCTCCAAAATTTAGTGGTATAAGCGGGGGCATATTCCAATGGATACCAATTTCCATCAGCACCTTTAATTTTAACAGTTTCGACCAACTTATCCAATGCTTCCTTCAAGCCTTTCTCGTCATCGCATGATATCTTAAAAGACTTATAGTAGTCGAATGTGTCCTTCCCCGTGCGCTTGACAAAATACATGGTTCCGTCTGAATAGAATTCTGGAGAAACAGAACTGATAGAACCGCTGGAAGCAGATACTTTCCTGCTCTTTACATCGGTCACCTCAACAGTCACATTGTCGCCATCTTCTAAATTGTCGATGACCCAACCCCTATCGGAGGTATTTTCTTTAGTTCTGATGTCGCTTCCTCCTCTATGATGTTTAATGGTTGCTTTATAGCTGAAGGGTTTTGCACCTCCTGCCAACTCAACATTTACATATCCAGGAGATCCGCATGTCACATCCTTTTTTGTCAGGGTTAATTTCGGAGCCGGCGGTTCTGGTAATTCCACCACCTGAATGGCATGCAAATAGGTGTGTCCGCTGCCATCTGTTTGTTGGAAATACACCTTATAGTCGCCTGCCTTGACGTTGTTCCATGTGATTTCCCAAACATTGGGATTTGTTGATTTTTGTGTGAGCACATTGTCCAACAACTGTGTGGTTTCACCCATCACCAGTTCGTGTTCATCCGACGCCAAACGCAATTGCGCCTGTCCGTTGGGAGCTTCGTTGTCTTTGAGCGTAACGGTCAGCGTGATGCTGCTGACTTTGTCTCCTCCCACGTCCACTTTCGACACCTTACTGTTCGAAGGAGTCACGTCCACATATTCAAAAGCCGACATGGGCAAGCAGAAGACCAAGAGCATGAAGATTGTAGATGCGGTTATGTGTAAAAACTGCTTCATCTTTGTCATAAAATTAAATCGAAGTAAAAAATCCGATGTGTTTATGTTTTTTATTATGGAGAAATAAATGATTATTTTTAACTGTCTGTACATAGTGGTCTCCTCCGCTACCTACCACAGCATCATAGCTTGAGCCAACAACCTGTTTAGGGATCGGGCCATTTCCAACTTTGGGAATCATCATCCCAAACCATTCCGTCTTGATAATCATCGCCCTGCACCTCTGCATCGTTCTGCGAACCTATATTCGGACCAACAATTTGCAAAGGAAGTAATACGATAGATGGCTTCAAATACTTCTTACTGAACATTTTATTTGTTTTTATTAGATTATTTTTCGAATAATCATTGTATACAGTTTGCAAAGATAACAAAAAATGTGTAATTACAAAAAAAATGTATATTTTTCAGCATTCAATGGCGCTTTTATTGAGGGCGTTAACAAAAAAGTAGCCAAACGCTAACAAGATACAGCGTATATGACTAAACGGTTGCAAATAAGAAGCACGACAAGTTTAAGTTTATGAATTTTCTTAACAACAAGCGTTTATATCCCTGGCGTATTTGCAAACTCACTTAGTCGTGGTTGCAAATATGCAAAATATGAGCGATTTTGATAAAGTGCTGTCACACAAAATATTAGAATTTACTACCGTAAAAAAGTGCCTATTTCTCGACCATTTAGCGTCTAAAAGCATGCTTTAAGGACGGCTATTTACATGTTTTAGTGGTCCAACCTCCTACAAATTGGCGGTCAAAGTGATGTTACTAATGGAATCAACTCATAGGGTTAGCGAAAAAAAACCGATGAATCCCGCAAAACAAAAGCAAGTTTGCACCTGCTTTGCCTATTATTTTTTTCTATATTGAAAGTTTGGGAGAGCCGTTTTAAGGGCCTTTTTAGATAAAAAAAATGAACAAAATTTATTTGTCATCAGTCGAGACCTTGATTCATCACGTTCCGCAACAGGGACACAAAAATCGACCTAAAAATGCGGCGGAACGTGATGTATCAAGCTCCTATAAGTAAAAGAATAATGTGTCAAAACGAAGATACTCCTTTTTGACACACCTCCCCACACTCCAACAGAAGCAATCACTTAATTGGAGTGTGACTAAATGACGAGGATGTAGGCTACCTCACTATTTCAATGAGAAGACCACCTGTACATCAGTGCTGATTTCGTTTTGACCGGTTGGAACTGTCGCCATGTCGATAGCGCTGTACTCAACTTTTGCACGATTACTCAACAAGGCAGACGAAACTTCACCTCCGCTGTTTTCTACAATGGTAACCACCTTGCCCAACTTCCTGCCACACAATGCCGCATACTGTTCGGCCTTTTCATGCGCTTTGCGATAAGCCAGTTCCCGACTTTTCTTGAACAATTCTGTTTTCTGGTCGATGTCAAAGCTGATTTCATTGAGTTCCACGTTGCTGATGGCTGCCAACTTATCCAACAACGCAGAAAGGCGTCCGCCATCTTTGACTATATTCCTGACAGTAATTTCGACGTTTTGCTGTGCGCTCTGTCCCAAGCGTACACGCCGACCGTTTCTGTACTCATAATCAGCTTCATAACTGAGGGCGGTTGTCTTCAGGTTTTTAATGTCAATTTTCTCCTCCTGCAAGATTTTGGTTATTGCTTTCAGTGTCTGATCGGCCAGTTTCTTTGCTTCTTGGGTGGTTGATGCCGTATGGGCGAAGCTGACGTTAATCTGCGCCATGTCGGGCTGCGCTTTTACGATTCCCGTCCCCATGACGGCAACTGTATTTTGCTTTTCTCCAGAACTGGTGCTACATGAAACCAGTGAGAGGCCCATCAGGGCCATACCCACGGCGTACATTGTCATTCGTTTCATCTCGTTTTTCATTTTTAAAGTTTATACTATAGGTGCATGCTTTTCACTTCTTCGGTAAAAAGCAGTGCGGTGTTAATCAGCGCTAAGTGTGAGTAAGCCTGCGGAAAATTACCAAGTTGCTCTTTGGTTTCAAAATCCAGATCCTCGCTGAACAGCCCCAGATGGTTCGAATAAGTAAGCAACTCGTCGAATAAGCTGCGAGCCTCTTCCTTCTCACCTGTGACGAACAAAGCCCGAATCAACCAAAACGTGCAGATGGTAAAGGCCGACTTGGGCTGTCCGAAATCGTCTTCCACGTTGTATCGGTACATCAAGCCATTGTGGAAGAGTGCCTTCTTGATGGCTTTTACCGTTTTATGGAAATAGATGTCGTCGGCATCAATAAAGCCATAATGCTCCATGAGCAGCAATGAAGAGTCGAGCGAGGTGCTGCCATAGGCTTGTGTAAAGCTCTGCAACTGCTCATTCCAGCCGTTCGTCCACACGTCATCTTTCACCTTATCGGCCTCTTCACGCCAGCGTTTTGCGTAGTCGTACTTCTCCAAGAGCGAGGCAATTCGCACCCCACGGTCTAATGCCACCCAGCACATTACCTTTGAAGAAACAAAGTGCTGAGCCTCGCCACGAATCTCCCAGATACCCTTATCGGGCTTGCGCCAGTCGTCCATAACGGTTCGCATGATGTTCTTCACCATGTCCCAGAGATTCTCCACATCGTCTAATGAACCGGGAATCAGACTGAAATACTGGTAAATCAGATTCATGAGGTAGCCAAATGAGTCGTTTTGCTTCTGGTGATAGGCCGCGTTACCGATTCGAACGGGCTTTGAATTGAGATAGCCTGAGAAGTGGTCCAGATGTTCTTCCACCAAGTTGCGCTCTCCTCTGATGCCATACATGATTTGGAAACCGTTATGATTTCCCACGAAGGTAGACTCCACGAACCGCATGAAGCGCTTTGCGGCACGGGTATGTCCCAGGTTGATGTGCGTCTCAATGGTCATCGATGCGTCCCTGAGCCAGCAAAATCGGTAGTCCCAATTACGCACTTCTCCAGGCGTTTCGGGCAGACTGGTGGTCAAAGCGGCCAACACAGCACCGTTGTAAAAGGACAATAGTTTTAAGGTTAGAAAACTTCGCTCGATGACATCGTTATAGTGGGTGAACTTCTTTGTCATGTTCGACCAGTTCAACCAATAGACCAACGTACGACAATAATCCATCTTCTCTCGTTCAAGATCGATCTTAACCACCTTCTCATTGGATGCCAACAAAAAGAATTCATCTTTTTCAAGTTCGAAAACAACTCCATCCAAGACATCCTGCAACGGGAGGGAAGAATACAGATACTGTCGGTCTTTGTTGTTGGATGACGACATTGATTCGATATATTGCTCCGTCATGTTATAGATGGTCTTACCACGGGCATAATCAGGACGCGGTTGATAGTTGACTGCAAACTTTGGATGACCGCTGAGTAGCCGGATATACCGATACACCTCAGCCGGGTTGTAATTTTCATCACTATGATCTTTTCGGTAACAAGGCATGAAATCAACGACAGCGAAAGCCCCTTCATCCGAGGTGAATGTCGTCGACAATATATTGGTATGCGGTATATAGGCCTGTGTCACTTCGTACTCTTCTCCTACTTCGAAGCCAAACGACCCTCCCTTTTCTTGATCCAACAAAGATGCAAAAACCGAAGGAGAGTCGAAATTAGGCATACAAAGCCAGTCTATGGAGGCACGATCAGAGACCAATGCCGCCGTGCAACTGTTGCCTATCACGCCGTAGTTTAATTTCATATTTTGAGTGGTTGTCAGTTTGTTTTAGATGATGTTTCGTCAGTCAAGTTAGTTTTAAACCCAGCATTGACTGCTTTTTATAGATGAGTTAATCAAAGCCTTGTTCAGCACAAGCCTCATGTTCACGATAGCAAATTGCTCAAGAAAGGCAGTACATCTTTCTGTCCCAACAGATTATAACGGGCATCATCACAAGCATAACCCACCTTGATGGTCACGGCTTCTTCTGGCAAAGCCCTGAACATATCCTCATCGGTCACATCATCACCAATGGCTAAGATAAAATCATAAGAACGTTGATTCAAGATACGTTGTACTTCCGAGCCTTTTGAATATTCGGCAGGTTTTACCTCCACAATCTTGTTTCCTCGCATAATCTGGAGGTTGTTTTGAGAACATATCGGTATCAGGGCGTGCATCAACTGCTGTGCCCTAAACATCCCTATCCAATTGTCCACCTTACGATAATGCCATGCCACGGCCGTAGCTTTGACCTCCAAACGCGAGTTAGGTGTTTTGTCCTCAAATTCGCGCAGGATGCTCATGAGCCTTTCATCCCATGCCTGTGGTTCCACATTCTCGTGCCACACGCCGTTTTCCTTATAGAATGCGCCATGCTCGGCGGCAAACGAAAGGGGTAGGTCGCCCAACCACTTATCAAGTGTACGGTGATCGCGACCACTGTTGATGACCACCGTATTGCGTTCGTCATTACACAGTTTCCGCAACATGTTCTTCACCTCAGTGGTGGGAGATGCTTTCTCTGGATCTCTACAGAAAGCAGCCAACGTACCGTCATAGTCCAACATGATGAGTCTGCGTTTGCTGGCATTGTATTTGCGTTTGATGTCTAAGGACACCTCCTTGGATATATATTTCTTCATGAGCATTTCATTGCGCTCAATGACCTCTTTCCACTCGTCTACAAAGTCGCCTGCCCATTTCTTAACGGTTTGCTTGCCAACAATGTCTTGCATGTTCTGCAATCGTTCTTTCTGCTCCTCTTCAGGCATTTCCAACGCCTCGCAGATGGCCATACTAATCTGGTCGGTATCATTTGGGTTGATTTGGATAGCATCCGAAAGCTCGGAAGACGCACCGGCCATCTCGCTCAATATCAACACGCCAAGGTCATTGTCTTTCGTGGCGACATATTCCTTAGCCACCAAGTTCATGCCATCACGCAGCGGAGTGACCAAAGCGACATCAGCCAACTTGTACATCGCCACCAAGTCTTCGAAAGCAAAAGCGTGATAGTAATAGCATACCGGTGTCCAACCGATGCCTGCATATTTGCCATTGATGGCACCAATGCGCTCATCGATGCGTCGTTTCATCTCAGCATAACTGCTCACTTTGTCGCGCGAAGGTACGATAATCATGGCCAGCGTCACCTTGTTTTGATACTCAGGATGCTTTTCCAAGAACGTTTCAAAGCCCACCAGTCGATGCAAGATGCCCTTACTGTAATCCAATCGGTCTACTGACAAAATGATTTTGTGTTTACCAAACTGACTCTTCATACGTTTTATGGCATCCTTCACAGGTCGCTTCTTTGGAGCATCATGATACAACTCGTAGTTGATGCCCATGGGTAAGGCATCCACATGCACAGCACGTCCGTCTACCATGACCTCGTTTAACTTGAATTCAAGATGCAAAGTACGCTCCACGGCACTAATGAAATGTCGCATGTAGTCGTGGGTATGGAAAGCAATGAAGTCGGCACCCAGCAGTCCTCTCAACAAGTTACGACGCTCGGGCAACACCCTAAACAACTCGTAGGAGGGGAAGGGAATATGATGAAAATAGCCTATCTTCAACGATGCCTTCCCTTCACGCAACATCCCAGGCAACAACATCAGCTGGTAGTCCTGCACCCATATCATGCTATCGTCATCAATATGTTTGAGCACCTCCTTGCAGAACAGTCTGTTCACGTCTTGATAGGCCTGCCAATAGCCTCTACGGTACTTGGAGAACTCATAGAAATAGTGGCACAGCGGCCAGATGGTACTGTTGCTGTAGCCCTCATAATAATTATTGTATTGGGTTGCACTCAAAAACACCGGGTGGTAATTGAATTGCTCCAACTCCTCCTTGATTTTCCTTTCATCGGCCTTCCGCTTCAAACAAACGCCCGGCCATCCTATCCAATGCTGTTCATAGGATGTTTGCAATGAGTTCAAACCCGTTGCCAAGCCGCCTTCACTACGTTCAAATTCAAAATGTCCTTCACTGATTTCCTTTGCCTTGACGGGCAAACGGTTCGACACTATAAACAATTTTTTCCGCTTCATATTCCTCTGTTTTAGACGCCTAAAACATGAGTAGCAACAAAAGCTACCTACATTTCACTCTTTAGGCTGCTATGCAAATATACGAAAAAAAATAGTGAAAAGGAAGAATATTTAAAATGAACTCATGAATTAATAGTAAATTCATGAGTTCATTCCGATTATACAGACAACTTATCCTGATGCTGCGTAACTTTTAAAATAAAGCAAGTTAATTATCGCTATTACCTTTTATATATACTCGGGAGATGCGTCATATATACATGAAAGATACTGGCGAACCCCAGCAAAGCCACATCGACGTGAGAATGTAACCATTGATGGTCAACTCCGCGAATGGCTAACCGTGTCATAGAAACACACATTCACTGGGGCTTTGAAGGCAATCCACTAACAATCTTCACTCGGATTGATTTTACTCAATAACCAGGATTTTGCTTCAAATTCTTATTCAAGCTTATCACATCATAAGGAATGGGGAAGATGGTGGTATAACCTTGTGTATCATTCAGATAGTTTCCTGCTACAGCATTGTGCCACACACCCTCATACCGATCTTTTGTAGGCTGCGTGAAGATACCATATCGGATGGCATCCATACGACGCACACCCTCCCAAGCAAGTTCTTTCAAACGTTCATTCGAAATAACATTCAGTGTAAGAGAGGTCAATGCTGGGGCGCCAACACGTGCCCGAACAGTGTTGATGGCAGCTAATGCCGCACCCGTATTACCCAAACGATATTCAGCCTCGGCCTTTAATAGCAACGCATCTGCATAGCGCCATACCACAAGGTCATTGTTTGTAATACCATTTGTACTCGAAGTAAGGTCAAGTTGATACTTCTTCATGCGCGCTCCCGCACATTTCACGTCATGCGGGTTGGCACCTGCGGGGAAGTCAACCTGTGGCTTGAGAGGCAAATATTCAAGATCTTGTCCTGTAGCTCCGTCCTCCACTGGTTTACCCGTATCTTCCATGTAGTCCTTATCCGTATAATAGTTAAGCTTTAGACGAGGGTCAACATCAGCCGTTCCATATCCATAAACATTCATGGCAAACACAGTGGCACAGGCACCGTTCCAACCACTATACCCGATAGCGCCCGCATGGTTGTAGTGCAACGAGCGCATTAAGTTATAATCATAATACCGGTAAGTCTTGTCATCATTAGGACGTGTAAAGATGTTCTCCTTAGAGTTCTGGTTGCTAATAGTGAAATTGTCTGCATAATTTGGTTGTAAAGTATAACCTAATGCTTCCAACTTTTCCACACAATACTTCACGGTTTCCCACGCATTACGCGCTTTCCCGTCAACTGTGATACTAACCTTTTTACCCAACTCTGTAACATTCGCTCCTAGCGTTTCACTCACTGTATTATTCCCACTCATGTCATTTCCGACAAAAGCCTGACAACTAGTTGCCGATGTAGGATTGATGGTATATAAAGGAGAGTTCATCGCACACTTGACCAAGCACATGTAAGCCACAGGTTTGGTAATGCGACCATAATATTTCCCTTCATTCTGACTCATGTCATCGGCCAAATGAGGCAAGCAGGCTTCAAGCTCAGATACAACAAACTTGAACACATCCGCACGATTACTCTGAACCACATCATTGGTATTAATTTTAGATGATGTCACCAAAGGCACCTGTCCCCACAAGTCCATCAAGTAATAATAGAAGATGGCACGCAAGGCACGCAACTCATACACATAGGTAGCAGCATCTTCATTATTCTGTAAATCATTTAACTTGTCGATGCCCTTATTACTTTGCCCAATAATGGTGTATATCTGGTTCCAGATATTTCGATACATATCCACAGACGAATCGAAGTTGTGCAAAAAGAAATTTTGCCACTTACCGCCATCCACCCAGTCGCCTTGTCGGCCAGGTATCATTGATTCGTCACTTGAATATTGCTGCAGGGTGTGTATTGAACGCGCATCTTGCCCATAGATATAATTTTCAATAGACGAATAAACGTTGGCTACAGAATTCGCATATATCAGCGTAGAAGACTTGAAAGCTTCTTTTTCACTAAATGCACTCTTCGGTGTTTCATCCAGTGAGCATCCCGACAACAGCGCCGTAGAAAGAAGCAATGTTCCAAATATATATTTTTTCATAATTTGATTCCTTTCTTATTTTAGACGGTTAGAAATTGACAGACACATTGAATGAGAATGTACGTACCAATGGATAGATTCGTTTATTATCAACACCCAGCGTCCCAGTTGTTCCTGTTCCTTCGTCTATATGACCCAATGACGCAGAGTTAATCATGGGCGTCAGACCACTGTAACCTGTGAATGTACATACATTGTTGACAGCCAAGCCAAGATGAAGGTTCTGAATCCAACTCATCTTCAGCTGTTCTTTCTTAAATGTATAGCCTAAGTTGATATATTCGAAGTTTACATAGTCGCCTTTCTCCAACCAATAATCAGAGATCTGAATATCATGGATATTCTTTTCAGGCGCATTAGCCAATATGTTATAGGTTGGGAAGTTGTTCATGTTACTATAGGTCATAGATGTTCCATTGTAAATCTTGTGGCCAAAGGCTCCGTTGAATTGCATAGTTAAATCCCAATTCTTGTAACTCAAGGTGAAATCCCAACCCAGATAAGCCTTGGGGATAGCCTGTCCGGCTACACGGCGGTCACCAGCGTCACCAGTATCAATTTTACCATCTTTGACGATATCTTCCAGTTCATACTGACCTGTTTTAGAGATTCCTGTGCAATGAGGAATATAGAATGTTCCTATCGGCTCGCCTTCAATCAGATAGGTAACACCTATATTCTGTGTCAAGCCAGCAGCTCCAGCGTCTGCCACTACAATGTGTTCGCTGGTTGTCAACTTCTGTCCTTTGTACATTCCACTCAAAGAGTTAAGCTTGTTCTTTTGGAAAGAAAGATTCAGCCCCGAGTTGAAAGTAAAGTCTTTCGTACGAACGATATCACCGCGCAGTCCAATTTCAAGTCCATTATTGGTCATTTCACCCATGTTAGCCAGCAGGGTATTGTAGGTAAATGGAGGAACAGGAACGGTATAGGTATACAACAAGTCCTTTGTCTTAGAAGTGTACCAGTCTAGAGTTAACTTCAAACGACTGTCAAAAGCAGCAAAGTCCAAGCCCACGTCAAATGTATGCTTCACCTCCCATTTCAAGTCAGGGTTATCATTACTCTGAATGGCAAAGGTAGTTGTATTGGCGCCATTGTATGGCGTTACCCCATTGGGTTTATAGAGAGCCAGCGAATTGTACGGATCAATGGCATCCTGATTACCTGTCACACCGTAGCCAGCACGTAGCTTCAAGTTATCAATCCATTTAGCCTGTTTAATGAAATCTTCCTCTGACAGCACCCATGCCAACGATGCTGATGGGAACCAACCCCACTTATGCCCGCTGCCAAGCTTGGATGAACCATCTGCACGCACATTGACAGTTGCGATATATCGGTTAGCATACATATAATTGATACGAGCCATATACGAGTTCAGCATATATTCTTTTGACTCACTTTGGTTATCACCCCATGAAACATTGGCTCCAGCCTTCATGTTGTTCACACCAAAGTAATTGGTATCAAAACCTCGCGCTTCAGAACTGTTCCAAAAGGTTTTATAACTCTGTCCTTCCACCAAAGCCAAAGCATCAATATGATGAGCGCCAAAATCTTTCTTGTACGTCAGCTGGATGTTTCCCATCAAATCCTGGCGTCTCTTATTTCTTAAGTAAGCCCATCCATTACCATTATCAATACCTTGTTTAATATCATTGGGAAGATAACGCTGAAGCTCTACGTTGAACTTCGTGTAACTGCCGAACGCACTCAAGAACAAGCCATCGAGCAATGTCCATGTAGCTTTGCCATGTACATTCTGATTACTGCCAGTATATTGATTCTGAATCTCCAACTGTCCAAGTGGATTATACACCTCATTGGCCAAATAATCCTCATCCCAAATGCCTTGGGCATTCTTGTGGGTAGGATAAGTAGGATTGTAAGCAGCGGCCGAGTAGAACATGTGTAACATGTCGTACTGATGCTTGCCTTTACGCTCACCTACTTGCAGGCCTAGTTCCAACTTTAGTTTCTTGTTAAATCCAAACTGGGTTGCATCTAATTTAGCAGTATAGTTTTGCATTTCCGACCCACGAATGGCACCCTGACGCTGTATATATCCCAAGCTAGCTCTATAATTTCCCTTGTCATTACCAGATGAGAACGAAACATGATGATTCTGCGTCACACCCGTCGAACGCTCTACAGCATCCAGCCAATTGGTGTTAGCCTTCATATCGGTAAAGGTAAGGTTGCGTTCTTTCGCTAAGTTACGATAAGCTGAAGCGTCAAGCATTTCTATATTTTTAAATACAGAATTGATACCAATGGTTCCATTATAATTGATGTTTGATGTTCCGTTCTTGCCTCGCTTCGTAGCTACCACAATGACACCGGCAGCACCGCGCGAACCATACTGTGCAGTTTCAGAGGCGTCCTTCAGGATGGTCATACTCTCAATGTCGTTAGGCTGCAAAGCATTGAACATCGCCATGTCAGTAAAGATACCGTCAATGATGACCAACGGATCGTTACCACCTGAAAGAGAAGAGGTTCCACGGATGCGTACATTGGCTGTTCCCATGGGGTCGCCACCTGCACTACTGATAACCACGCCGCTCACCTTGCCTTTTAATGCGTCGGTAGCGTCGGTCACAACACCCTTGTTCATATCTTTTTCTCCTACGCGGTCAATGGCGCCCGAAACATTTCGCTTTGTTCCAACGGCATAACCCACAACCACAATCTCGTCAAGATCGCGTCTGTCAGTTTCCATGGTCACATTGATTTGTGTTTGACCTTTCACGGCAATCTCTCGGGTTGCATACCCCACATAGGTAAATACCAGCGTTGCGTTTTCTTTCACATTAGTCAAGCGATAGTTACCATCAATATCGGTAACCGTACCACCCTGCTCTCCTTTCACTTGGATGGTGGCTCCAATCAAGGGTTCACCTACCTCGTCTTTCACAGTTCCTTGAACCGTAGACTGAGCATAACTGCTCAGTGTGCAAAGCAGACTAAACAAGAAGAGCGTAGCTCCTCGAAAAAACTTTTGTTTACTCATATCGTATTAATTTAAGAATGTTTAGGTTTCACGTTTATACTGACTTACGCCAAACAGGGCACAACCTAATTTTAGCTATGCTTTTTATGATCAAATAGTGCATTCCATAGTATCCACGCTGTAAATGTACATAGAATATTTGAAATATGAAAAGATTTGTTCAAATAATTTTAAAAACATACACAGAATATGAGATAGATGACTACGATTAGTGTGGCATGGATTTTGATTACCCTGCACTGTCGACTTTCACTGAAATATCTTGACAATCGCCTTCTGAATACTCAAATATTTTGCACGAGTCCATCACATGGCCGCATATACGCCAAAAATACATATCGTTGACTGATAACTCCTTACAGAACAACGACACCTTCAATAAGCATCAAAAGCTATGTAAATGTACGAAAACTGTCCATTTTTCGGCTGCAAAAGCAATGAGGTTTCCTATCAAAGGCATTGAGTTTGAACATCGAACTCAATGCCTTTGCGCACGAAAGTCAATACGACGACCATTTCAGCGCCTAAAAGTAGCGAATATAGCACATTTTAATTGCATGAAAAGTACCAGCATTTTCTAGAATCAACTTTTTGAGATACCTGTTTTTTGACCATAAAATCTGACAAAAACAAAGATTCCAAATCACGATTCTCAGTGCTATGAATGACCGATAATTGTCAACAACATGTCGTCATCCAACGCATGCAGAAGAACGAGTTGGTTAAAACTTTTGAGGAGAGTTGTCCGTCCACTGCTCCTATATCGTTTTGGTGGCTTCCGAGAGCCATTGATTTTCCTCATCGGTTAGATGGGGTGAGAGTTGCCGGTACACCTCGGCATGATAGGCGTTGAGCCATGCCTTCTCCTCCTCGAGCAGCATGTCCATGAGGATGGGCGTGGTGTCGATGGGTGCCAGCGTGAGCGATTCGAATTGCAGGAAGCTGCCGAACTGGGTTTCCTTGTAGGGGGTGACGAGCAGTGTGTTCTCTATTCGCACGCCAAACTTGCCCTCCATGTAGATGCCCGGCTCATCGGTAACGGTCATGCCGGCGAGCAAGGGAGCCGGTCGCCACTCCATACGAATCTGGTGAGGACCCTCATGCACGTTGAGATAGCTGCCCACGCCATGCCCAGTGCCATGCAAGAAGTTCATTCCCTCGCGCCACATGGGCTGCCGTGCCAATGCGTCGAGCTGCGAGCCACACGCCCCCGACGGGAATTTGCACAGCTCCAGTTGGATGTGTCCCCGCAACACCAACGTGTACACGCGGCGTTGCTCGTCGGTCAGCTCACCCAAGGCGATGGTTCGGGTGATGTCGGTGGTGCCGTCCTGGTACTGCCCGCCGCTGTCTATCAGCACCAGTCCCCGCGGCTCTATGGGCGCATCGGTAGCGGGTGTGGCCTCGTAGTGCACGATGGCGCCATGCTCCTCGTAGCCAACGATGGTGTCGAAGGACACGCCCCTGAACAGGTCTTGCTCGGAACGGAAGGCAGTTAGCTTCTCATCAAGCGACATCTCAGTCTGTCCACCGGCCTCAACGGCAGGCTTGAGCCACCGCAGAAATTTAACCATCGCTACCCCATCACGCACCATGGCGGCACGGAAGCCGGCAATTTCGGCTTGGTTTTTTACTGCTTTCAACAGGGGGATGGGACTGGTAAGAGGAAGAATTTTGGGGCCGCTCACCCCTTCAAAAAGATGATGGTTAATCTGCTGCGGATCCAATGCGATGTTATATTCGCCATAGCCAGCCAGCTCATCCTTAATCTGGTCATAGCCGCTCACCTCCACACCTTCACCTTTCAGATAAGCTTTCACATCGGACGTGAGCTTGTCGGGGTCGATGCACAGGGTGGCTTTGGTGGTACTAATCAGCAGGTAGGCCACGAACACGGGGTTGCAATGCACGTCGGTGCCGCGCAGGTTCAAGGTCCAGGCAATGTCGTCGAGGGCAGAAACCAGGGTACCATCGGCATGTTGTTGGCGCAATGCCTGACGAATGCGGGTCAGTTTGTCAGCGGTTCGCTCGCCTGCATACCGCAGGGGCTGAATCTGCACCGTATCTTTCGGGATGTCGGGACGGTCTTTCCAGATGATTGCCAGTGGATCCAGGTTGGTGCGAATGGTGATGCCGCCCCGCTCGCGCATGTCCTGTATCATCTGCATCACAAATTGGTGAGCGTTCACCTGACCATCCATACCGATTTCGGTACTGTCGCTTTGCTGGAGTTCGACACCCAGCCAATCGGCTATGGTGGGTGTGTCGGGCAAGCCTTGCTTCATCAATTGAAACTCCGTTCCAGCCAGTTGGTTGGCCGCAGCGATGAAGTAGCGCGAGTCGGTCCACAGCGCAGCATGGGTCATCGTAACGACTGCCACGCCGGCCGAGCCGTCAAAACCAGATATCCACTCGCGCCCTTTCCAATGGTCGGGTACATACTCGCTGTTATGGGGATCGGTACTTGGAAAGATAAACGCGGCCAGTCGCTCACGTTTCATCACCTCTCGCAACGCTGAAAGTCGGTCTGCAATCACTGTGTTCATAGTCATTCTGTTTTGTTTATTCTATCGCAAAGATAGTTTTTTGCTGGCACAGCGACAAATAAAATTCTTCAAATTGTCACACACGGATGACAAACAAAGCGGGTTTTAGAATAAATAACAAATTAAAAAGCAATTAAAGGCCAGTATGTCCCTAATATTTACTAACTTTGTAGTCACAAGCATTAGGATATATACAGTAACATTTATAAATATTCAAATTAAATTATGGCATTTTTGACAAACGAAAAATTGACCATCGTCGGCGCAGCCGGAATGATTGGTTCCAACATGGTTCAGACAGCATTGTCTATGGGTCTTACAAACAACATCTGTCTTTATGACGTATTCTCACCAGAGGGCGTGGCTGAGGAGATGCGCCAGAGTGGCTTCGATTCAGTAAACATTGTTGCGACAACAGACGTTAAAGAGGCTTTCACCGATGCCAAATACATCATCTCTTCAGGTGGTGCACCCCGCAAGGCAGGCATGACACGTGAGGATTTGCTCAAAGGCAACTGCGAGATTGCAGAGGGTTTGGGCAAGGACATCAAGAAGTACTGTCCAGATGTGAAGCATGTTGTGATTATCTTCAACCCGGCCGACCTCACTGGTTTGGTAACGCTTCTTTACTCAGGTTTGAAACCATCACAAGTTACAACCTTGGCTGCACTTGACTCTACCCGCCTACAGAGCGCGCTGGCAAAGAAGTTCAACGTGATGCAAACAGAGGTGAAGGGTGCCGCTACCTATGGTGGACACGGCGAGCAGATGGCCGTTTACGGCAGTCATGTGACCATTTCGGGCAAACCCCTGACAGAGATTATCGGCACACCTGAGTTCACCAACGAGGAATGGGAGCAGATGAAGAAGGACGTGACCAAAGGTGGTGCCAAGATTATTGAGCTCCGTGGACGCTCTTCTTTCCAGAGTCCAGCCTACCTGTCGGTAGAGATGATTCGCTCGGTGATGGGCGGTGAGCCGTTCCGTTTCCCCGTCGGCACCTATGTAAGCACCGACAAGTATGACCACATCATGATGGCCATGAAGACAACCCTCGACAAGACGGGTGCACACTATGAGGTTCCACAGGGCACAGCCGAGGAGAACGCCAAGCTGGATGCCAGCTACGAGCACCTGTGCAAGATGCGCGACGAACTGGTAACACTGAACATCGTTCCGGCTATCTCAGAATGGTCGAGCATCAACCCGAATCTCTAAACGCTGTCGCCAGAACAGACTGACAAACGCTTATCACAGAAGGATGCAGCCCAGAAGATGCTGCATCCTTCTTTTTATTTGTACCT
>CAMQBP010000018.1 GCA_946999025.1 uncultured Prevotella sp.
ATGAAATTATGTGCATGAGAGGGAGGGGTGCAACTGGGTTTTACGACTGACCCAATATTGTCGCAAACGGTAATTCTCCAACCCATAATAACGGTGTCGTCTCATTTGCAAAATTTGGATTTGAAAAGATATGCAGAAACAGCATCATCATGATAGCGATGCCCTTGAGCATTGCCGTTTGATCTTTTGTCATGACATTGAAATTTCGCACAATGCCATTATGTCAAATAAAAGGATAGGCATCAAGTACCCCATGATTAGAATGCAGAGTCGTAGGTCAAACCACTTATCTACATTCCGAGGCATTTGGCGAAACCTTTTACAACAGACAAGCAGAAATACCCACGATGTATCGCAGGCATCTACTTATTTATTTCTGTTGTAACATTCTTTCTACCGCCACGTTTCCGGAATGTTTTTGAAATATATAGCAAATGCTAATTAAACCGCAAATATAGAAGGCGTATGCCTATCATAATGCAAAGTTAAGGTTTTTCTTTCAGATTATGCAAATATTCTTCTGTTAATCAATTAATTTCACCGATTACCTCTGTTATGTTAAGCCATAATAAAAGCGGCACGACCTCGGTGAGGTTGTGCCGCTCTTGTTAGTGGTTTATTTCTTTGTTCAGCGTTCCATGTTGTTATGATACAACGACAGCCTCTTCTTCTTGTTCTTTCTTGATTTTGCGTCCCAATACTATGTAAGCGATTGGTGATGCCAAGAAGATAGAACTGAGCGTACCAACGAATACACCAATAATCATGGCAAAGGCGAAACTGCGAATGCTGTCAGCACCAAGGATGAAGATTGGAACCAACACAATCAATGTAGACACTGAGGTGTTGATGGTACGAGCCAACGTCTGGTTGATAGAATCGTTGAACGTCTTCTGTAAATCTTGTTTTGGATGCAGCTTTAAGTTCTCACGGATACGGTCAAACACCACCACTGAGTCGTTGATGTCGTAACCGATTACCGTCAGGATAGCACCGATAAACGTTTGGTCAATCTCCAAGGAGAAGCCTATCCATCCGTAACATAACGAGAACAAGCCGATCACAATCATCGTGTCTATAATCAATGCTGCAACCGAACCAATGGAGAAACCGATGTTGCGGAATCGCAGTAAGATATATAAGAAGATACATATCAGTGCAATCACAACGCTCTTGATGGCATTGTTCGTGATGTCCTTAGCGATGGATGGACCCACTTTAGAAGAACTGATGATTGATCCACCTTCGCGGATATCAGGGTTCTTGAATGATTCTATGCTGGATTGCTTCACAAGTCCGGCTTTCTTCAGCGAAGTATATAGAATCGTTTCTGCCTGATCATCCATCTGTGGGTCATTGCTTTCCAGATTGTAGTTGGTAGATACACGGAAGGTCTTGCCGTCGGTACCGATGGCAATCACGGTCGTGGTTGCGGGTTTGCCTGCATTCTTACCTACTGTATTTTGGAATGCATTGTTCAAAGCGTTGCGTACCTCTTCCACATGGGTGTTCTTATCAACCGTCACAACATAGTTGCGTCCACCCGTAAAGTCAATGCTCTGGCTCAGACCACGAACAATAAAGCTGCCGATGCAAATGACGATTGCGATGGCGTAAATCGTGCCACTGGTCTTGAACATGCTCATGAATTTATAGCGTGTGTTCTGCATCATATTCTCTGAGATGCCCGTCCAGAACTTGAGGTTCAGCCATTTGTCTTTGTTCAGTTTGTGCTCATAAACCAAACGTGTCAAGAATACAGCACTGAAGAACGAACAAGCCAGACCAATCAACCATGTGGTAGCAAATCCTTGGATGGGACCTGTACCGAATATCAACAGGATAACACCCGTGATGGCTGATGTCAAGTTAGAGTCGAAGATGGCACTAAAGGCGTTGCTGTAACCAGCTGCTACCGCCTGTTTCATGCCTTTTCCTGCTCGTAGTTCCTCTTTGATACGTTCATATATCAGCACGTTGGCGTCAACGGCCGTACCTAACGTAAGCACCATACCGGCAATACCCGACATGGTAAGGGCGGCTTGAAACGACGTTAGAATACCTAAGGTGAAGAATACGTTCACAATCAAGGCGCAGTTGGCGATCATACCTGGGATGAAATTGTACATCAAAATCATGTAAATCATCAACAGCACGAAGGCTATCACGAATGAGATGATACCTTGCTGGATAGACTGTGCACCCAGTGTAGGACCTACCACCTCTTCTTGTACGATGCGTGCAGGTGCCGGCATACGACCCGATTTCAAGGTGTTGGCCAAGTCTTTGGTGTCTTCAATGGTGAAGCTACCCGTGATAGATGATTGTCCGCCGTCAATTTGTCCGGTGATGCGAGGAGAGGTGTACACCAATCCATCCAACACGATGGCCACAGCTCTGCCGATGTTGGCCTTGGTGATGGCTGACCAGCGGCGTGCTCCGTCGGTATTCATGGTCATGGAAACCTCTGGCTGACCTGATAGATGATTAAACTGATCGGCTGCATCTGTAATCACATCACCTTCCAAAGGAGCGCGTCCTGTGGTGGTTGTAATCTTCAAAGCATGCAGTTCGTAATAGTTTTTCACCTGCAATCCATCGGCTGGTTTGGCACTCCAAAGCAGTTTCAAATCAGCAGGAAGAATCTGCTTGGCGAGGTCTGAATGGATAATTCTGTTGACTTCTGCGGTATCGCGTACGCTGGCATATCCCACAAGGCTCAGTGCGTTGCGCCCCGTGGTGCTCAAGATGGCCAATAGTGGGTGCTCTTTCTTGGCGGCAGCAATTTGTTCTTCATTCGAAACTTTTACGTTGCCTTGTTTCTTGTCTTTCTTGAGTTGGAACTTAGGATCTGCTTTCTTAACGGCTTTCTCTTCACTGACTTTCTCAACGGCCTTGGTTGAAGCGGTGTCGGCAGCGGTTGTATCGGCCACTTGTGTGTCGCCATTGGCCAGACGAGCGTCGAGTTGTGTCAGGTAAGGAATGATTTCTTCAGCGTTGAAAGTCTCCCAGAATTCGAGGTTGGCACTACCTTGCAACAGTTTACGCATACGCTCTGGCTCACGAATACCCGGCATTTCAACCATGATGCGACCTTGTTGTCCCTCCAATTTCTGGATGTTCGGCTGAACGACACCAAATTGGTCGATACGTGTACGTACGACGTTGAACGAGTTGTCGATGGCCGATTGGGTTTCTTGGCGCAATGCTTTCTCTACCTCGGCGTCGGTGCTTTGTGGGTTCACCTTACCTTGTAGTTGCTGCGTGGCAAAGATTTCAGCCAATCTGTGGCCTGGTGCATTCTTCTTGTACGCTTTAATAAAGAGAGAGATAAAATCTTCCTGGCTGGTTTCTTCCTCTGCTCTTGCCTCTTTCATCGATTTCACGAATGCGGCATCTGTTTTGTGGTCAGCGAGCATTTCTACTACGTCAGGCACTGATATCTCCAATATCACGTTCATACCACCTTTCAGGTCAAGGCCCAATCCGATTTGAGTTTCCAAACATCTTTGGTAAGAATAGATGCCCAGATACTTCACAGAGTCTTTGTACTCTTGTTGTGCAATCGGATCTTTCAGCTTTGCTGCTTGGCCATCGTAATAGCGAGTGGCTGCTGAAAATGACAAATAGAAGATGCTTGCAAGCGTCAGTAGGACAGCCGTTACAATTACAATTCCTTTGTTTTGCATTTTAATTTATTATTATTGATGATTGTTTTTTCACAACTTTTGATAGACGTGCAAAGATACTATTTTTTTGTTAGTACGAAAAATTTATGGCATTTAAATGCACATTTTTAAGCATTTGGAGCCTTTTTCAGCCAGCAATAGATAGGATAGTGGTCGCTTGCTTTTATTTTGTTGTCTATCTTACAGTTGTAGGGTGTCCAGTCTTTCGAGCACATCATGTGATCGATGCGCACATAAAACCCACCAAGATGATAGGATATGCCAGGCCCATTTGCCGTCTCAACGTAGCAGTCGCGCAGTTGTTTAGCAATGGTTCGGCGGGCATACGAATTGGGTCCGTCGTTGAAGTCGCCACAAAGAATCACGCTTTTGTCCCGATGTGCGGCGATGTATTGGGCGATGGCGTCGGCTTGCGCGGCTCTGATGCTTGACGCTTCTCCCAGTTTTTTAATGAGGGTTTTGGTGCTTATTTGGGCTGAGTCGCCCTTGATGTTTCCTTTGACAACGCCCTTAAAGTTGGCTTTGTCTTCTGGTGACAGACCAATGGATTCCAGGTGGTTGTTGATGACAATCACCGTGTCGCCATGAATGTTTAGATAGAAAGCCGTTGAGTGGTTGCCTTCAGAGGGATAGTTGATGTCTTCTTGGCTGATGATGGGGTGACGGCTGTAGATATCCATGATGTCTCCTTTGTTCTTGGCGTGCGAACCGGCGTGGTAGGGATATAGTGAATCCATCAGTGCTTTTGCCCTGTCTGTGTACTTACCCCATGCGTCAGACTCCTGAAGGCATACAATGTCTGCGTCTTGCTCTTTGATAAAGTTAAGCACGGGGTTGTTTTCGTGCTCAAATCCATTACCCCCAAAGAACCAAACATTATAAGAAAGCACCTTGATGGCACCTTCGGGTGTCTGCTTAGGAAGGTTGATGGGGAAGTAAACCCTGATGGGTTGGTAGCATGCTAGAAATCCCAGCAGGGGAATCCAGACAAGTTTTAGGTGGAAAAAAATCCAGAAAACAAGAAATCCCAGATTGATGCTGATCATCACGGGGAGTAACAATCCCATGCTGGATAGTGAAGGGTGGAGGGCCGGATTGATTCGGTCGGCGTAGCCAACCAGCAACATAACAATGATGGTGGCGATGTTTGCTCCGGCAAAGAGCTGGAAGACAAACTGCTTGATAGCTTTTCCCATTCCCCTTCTGCTTAACGTCGATTGCTGCTGTCAAAAAGTTTTTGTTTCTCTTCTGGCGTCAAGCTGTCGTAACCGCTCTTGCGAATCTTATCAAGTATCTTGTCTATTTCCTCTTGTTCACGCTGCTTCTGCGCGTTGTAATCCCAGTCGCTTTGGCGCTCGTTGTAGGCATCGTGCTTCGTGTTGTCAGCCTTCTTGTGTGCGTGTTCTTCCCACTTCTCCCGCAAGTTGTCAAAGAATTGCTGCCCGTCTAATCGCGATGAGCCGCCGTAAGGATGGTGTTTCCAATAGCGAATCATGAAAAATCCGAAGACCATACCACCCAAATGAGCGAAGTGTGCCACGTTTCCGCCGGTTGTGGTCAATGCCATGACCAGTGAAAGACCAGCGTAGAAAATCACGAACCACTTGGCTTTGATGGGGATGGGCAGCGGGAAGATAAAGATTCTCTCTTCTGGGAAAATCATGCCGAAGGCCAAGAGCAGCGCATACACGGCTCCCGAAGCTCCCACGGTGGTCCATTTGTTGAGAAAATCGCCCATGGCTATGCGCATTCCGTCGAACGACACACTGTCGTAAGCGGCGAGCCCTTCAACCATATAAGAGCCGTATTGCGCCAGCTCTTGGAATAGACCGGCTCCGATACCGCACGATATGTAATAAAACAGAAACTTCTTTGGCCCCCATACGCGTTCAACCACGCAGCCGAACATCCACAAGGCAAACATGTTGAAAAAGATGTGTTCGAAAGAGGCATGCATGAACATGTAGGTCACTAATTGGTAAATCCGGAAGTCGGAAGCCAAGAAGAAATGAAGCCCAAGGATATCATTCAGGTCTACCTGGGATCTAAATACGTACATGGCGGCAAAGGCCAAGACATTAATGATAAGCAGGTTTTTGGTAACTGTGGGTATACTGCGCATAGATAATTCGTTGTATAAAAGTCTTTTCAATGCGCACAAAATTACGAAAAAACTCTGTCATTCGGCATGAAATCGCTGATTTATCGGCTTTTTTTGAGCAAATCGTATAATTTTTCTTGTTTTTTGTTTGTTTTCTGAAATGTTTGACTTATATTTGTCCACAATTAGCATGCACATGAATTTTTATTAATCATTTTATAAACACAACAGTAATGAATAAAACAGAATTAATCGACAAGATTGCTGAAGCTGCAGGCATCAGCAAGGTAGCTGCGAAGAAGGCTTTAGATGCAACAACAGATTCCATCAAGGAAGCTTTGAAGGAAGGTGACAAAGTGCAGCTCATTGGCTTCGGTACTTTTAGTGTTTCTGAGCGTTCGGCTCGCGAAGGAATCAATCCTTTGACAAAAGAGAAGATTCAAATCGCTGCCAAGAAGGTTGCTAAGTTCAAGGCTGGTGCCGAACTTGCAGACGCTCTCAACTAATTTTTGTAGTTAAGACAAATAAAAAAGGTGATTTCCAATGTGAAATCACCTTTTTTATTTGTCTTTTGTTTGTTGTCCTAAGCGGATTCGAACCACTACAAACAGAACCAAAACCTGTTGTGCTACCATTACACCATAGGACAAGCATTTAAGCCTTCTCGTCGCCTTTTGAAGCTTCCTAAAAAGCGTCACTCGCTAAAAAGACGGTGCAAAGGTAATCGTTTTTTAGTCTTCCGCCAAATTTTTACGTTGATATTTTTTTTGAGCGGCTTTACTTTCATACTGCGATTCCTTATGAACCCCACTAATATTAATTTATAATTAAATGGGTTTTGGTTCCGAATTTTCTTGACAACCAACCTCTTCATATTTCGCGTATTTGGTAATCACTCCTCTCTTTGTCGCAAATACGCAAAATATGAGCGGCATTTCTATCTTCCTATATGGCAATGTTTTATGGCTTTCTTATATTCTGGAGCATCTGCTTTTCTGGTTTTGAAACGACAAAAGCATTCATATTCGAGCGCAATCAGTATGCATTTGTGATGCAAAGGCATGTAAATTGCGAATCAAAGTGATGCGTTTGATGGTGTAAGACCATTGCTTTTGTGGTAAAATTCGTTTTTTCTAACTCAATCATCGCCTGTTTGCATCCTGCGTGCCTATTGAATTTTTCCAGATTGAAAGTTTCATAGTGCCGTTTTAAGGCCGCTTTTTTATGAAAAAACAGGACACTTTATTGTAGCTTTCTCTGGTTCTCACAGAGGGATGAATTGTCACGCTCTGCTCTAATCAGCCAAACAAGCGGTAGGTAGGTGTTGGCTTTTGGAGGGCTAAGTGTGACTGCACGTGAGACGACAAACAAGTAAATACCTATTTTTGGGTATTGTCGGAAAATGGCGAAACGAGTACTTTTGCAAAATAGTTGGTAGTTATGGTCTTAAAAATTTTTGTTGTTTTCAGCAGTCCTATTCCATTTCTCATATGAAAAGATTGACCGTTTTTATCTTTTTTATCAGTATCAGCGTGTTGTTGAGCCAGGCTTACGCACAGCCGGAAGGCTGTCGGTTTGCAGGTAAGTTGACCGATGAGCATGGCCAGGCCATCGAGTTGGCCTCGGTCAGCCTCAACAATAGCTTGGTGGCATTTACGAACAAGGACGGGCTGTTCGAGTTTCTCAACGTTCCGGCCGGTCGTTATGATTATCGCATCACGTTCGTTGGGTACGAAACGGTCAGTGGAACGGTGGCGATAAGTGCCCATACCCCACAGCTCAAGGTGCAGATGCGTGAGTTGGGCTTGCAGCTTAAGACGGTAGAGGTTACCGCCCGACAGCAGGCAATGGGTTCGAAGTCGCTCATCGGGCAAGATGCCATCAGGCACATACAACCCAAGAGCGTGACCGACATCCTGCAACTGGTGCCGGGCAATCTGATTGAGAATCCTACGCTGAACAAGTTGGCGCAAGCTCATATCCGCGAGATAGACGGCGACAGAAACAACGCGCTTGGCGCTCTTGTGGTGGTGGATGGCACGCCGGTAAGCAACGATGCCAATCTGCAAGTGTTGGGTACGGCCCGGTTCAGGGCTTCTTCGGGAGCGCAAGCTGACGGTATGGGCGACCAGACCACGGCTGGACGGGGAGCCGACTTGCGTACGGTGAGTGCCGGGAATGTGGAGAGCGTGGAGGTGATTCGGGGCATTCCGTCAGTCGAATACGGCAACCTTACGTCGGGCATGCTCATCGTCAAGACCAAGATGGGGCATACGCCGTGGGAGGTGAAGGCGCAGGCTGACCCGTTTTCCAAGCTGCTTTATGTAGGAAAGGGCTTCAACTTGAAACGCGGAGGCGCAGTCAACTTCAGTGCAGACTGGAGCCAGTCGTGGGCTGATACGCGCAAACATAGCAATGGATACGACCGCCTGACATTCACGGGAGGGTATTCAAAGACCGCCGGACGTAATACCTTTAGTATTAAAGGGGCTTTCTACAGCAACGTCAACAATCGCAAAGACGACCCACAATACCGGGAAATGCAGCTCCGCTTCACCAACAAGAACATTGGAACGCGCCTGTCTGTATCCGGAAAATATCATGCGCGCAGTGCCTTCCTTTCGGCATTGTCGTACAATCTGTCGTTACAATATTCCAAAACCACCGACCAACACGACAATCTTGTGTCCAATCCCGACGGTGTCATCACGGATGTCCGCACGCCGGGTATCCATCCTGCCATCTTCAAGAACAAGAGTTATTTCTCCAAATACGAGATTCTTGGGGCACCACTTAACCTCTATGGTCAGGTTGTGGGCAACAAGTATCTGCAACTGGGAACCGCCAATTATACCAATGTAAAGCTGGGCGTGGAGTTTGTTCATAGTGCCAACCATGGCAAGGGCTTGCTGTTCGACATGCAAAATCCGCCTCAGTCAATGGGAACGCAGACCCTTCGCCCCCGTGCTTTTAAGGATATTCCTGCGCTGAACACCCTGTCGGCATTCGTCAGTGACAAGCTGTCGTTGCAGGTATTTCAGCGGCATCTGACGGTGGAAGGTGGCCTTCGGGTAAGCAACTTGTTCCTGAACAAGCGAAAGAGCGGCGGAAAGCGAGGAATGTTTGTTGCAGAGCCTCGACTGAATGCTTCGTATAGGCTGTTGGACAAGACGTGTAATCCATGGATAGACGAACTCTCTTTGACGGGTGGTTATGGCATTTCCAACAAGATGCCCACCTTGATGTATCTCTACCCCGACAATGTTTATTATGACAACGTGTGCCTGAGTAAATACGGTGAGCGTGAGGAGGACCGGTTGGCCCTGCTGCAGACAGATGTGATAGGGCAGGTTGGCAACCCCGACTTGATGCCTACGCATACTCAAAAATGGGAGTGTGGGCTTACTTTCCGAATCGGGAAGGTCAGAGGCTTTGTGACTTATTACAACGAGCGTCATCATCATGAGTTTGGATTTGAAAGCAGATTGTATTGGAATAGATACCCCAAATTCAGCCTGCCGGTGGAGGCTGCCCTCCCGAAATATCATGAAGAGACAGGGGATGTGAGCTATCTGCACAATGGTGTGCGTATGATGGCCGACAAAACTGAGCAGGTGGATATGTCTACTTGGAGCCGACCGACCAATAATACACGGTCGCACAAGCATGGAATAGAATATGGCATAGACCTGGGTTCGCTCAGTCTTTTGCGTACATCCTTGAGCATCAATGGTGCTTGGTTCCATACGGAGCGTACTGATGAGAAAGACCAGCTTAGGTATGTTGACTACAACTACGACTATGTTCCAGTCATGCCAAACGGTTCGGGCTACATCCGGGACCGCGTCAACTCTACCTTCCGCTTCGTTACCCATGTGCCGGCAGTCAAAATGGTCTTCACCACGGCCGTACAAGTGGTGTGGTATGAAAGCGAAAGGGCGGTGTATAGACAGCCGGATGGCAAGAGTCGCTATCATCAGTTCACTTATGAGGGGCGTGAATATCTGGGCGTCTCGCCTATAGGATATTACACGCGGGACGGCCATTACTATCCCTGGTCGGCCGATGCAGAGCGCGATGTCGTGCGTCAACGCATGATGGGACGTTATTATCTATACGACTTTGAGAAAGATGTAACGCATCCATGGGTGTTGTTGAGCCTGCGGTTTACAAAAGAAATAGGCAAGGTGGCCGAACTTTCATTCACGGCCAACAACTTTCCTAATGTGTCACGATGGCACACCAATCCTCACAGTCTGTCACGAACACAGTTGTACCCTGCTCCTTATTTTGGTGCGGAAGTGAAAATCAAATTATAAAAAACAATTTAAATCAGTAATAAGTATGAACAAATGTATTGGGAAAATGGTCTCGGCTCTGTTGCTGCTGACCGCTGTTTTAGGCTTCGTTTCTTGTAATAAAAACGATGAGCCGAGTATTGCGAACTACGAGTTGACGCTGTCTTATCAACTTCCTGACGGATTGAAGGCAGACGATATCAGCGATGCCAAGCTGGTATTGACAAAGGAAACGAAAGAGGATACCCTGGTGTTGAGGGATATGAAGGACTTATCGACAACGCTTCCGCAGGGACAGTACAACTTGCTGCTCACGGCAAAGGTCAAGGATGAGGCCAATGCTTACCTCACAGGGACGCTCTCAGTAGACCTCTATGCGAACAAAAAAGCCACGATTGAGTTGCAAAAGGTGCGCAAGTCGACGCTCATCTTCAAGGAAATCTATACCACAGGAGGCAAAAAGGGTTATGTGTTGGATAACTATTTTGAGATTGTGAACAACTCTGATGAGGTGCAATATCTCGACGGTGTTATCCTAATGACTAATCCTGGAGGACAAAAGAAGGAGCAGAACGTTTGGCAAGCCAACGGCTACAAGGACCGCTATGCTTGTGGACAAGGCACTGTTATCGCCTTCCCCGTAGGTAAGGATGGTAAGTCGATTGCCCTCAAGCCTGGCGAAAGCACCGTGATTGCCAGTGATGCAGTGGACCATGGCAAGATGGCTCCGGAGGGAAACCATTGCCCAGACCTGTCGAAAGCACAGTGGGAGGTATATATAGACAATGTAAAAGGTGAGGTGGATTATCCCGCTCCCAACATGGATATCATCTTCCAGAACAATAAAAACATGAAGGCCTTTGGGTTAGGCTTCTTCAATGGTGGCTACATCTTGGCCAAACTGCCAGCAGGCATCACCCCAAAGCAGTTTGCTGCCGACCAGAATAATTTAAAGACTACGCCAGGAACCACATCAAAGATGCAATTCTTGCTGATGCCAAACAAGTATGTGCTAGATGCTGTGGATATGTCTAAATCCAATGCAGAGACATATTTCCCACAATTCTTGCCTGTTGACGATGCCAAAGCTGTCAGGGCCAGCAAGGCTTGGGAGGGCAAATGCCTGCGTCGCAAGGTGGAGAAAGTGGTGAACGGGCGTGCTTATTTCAAGGACACCAATAACTCATCGGTCGACTTCCTCAACAACCAGCCACTTCAGCCGGGGCGTGTTTTCACGGAGGTTGATAAATAATCCAATTCATTCAGCTATCATTTCCGCTGCCAAGACCATCGTCGTGAGGTCTTGGCGGTGGAACCTTTATTCAGTCATTTATGATACATGTTCCATCCATTCGCATCTTGTGCTGCCTGTCGTGCATGTTGTTCGTGCAGGCTGTTGTTGCGCAAACCGTCTTTATCCATACCGATGACCCATGGCATGAGGACCATCTGAACGAGTTGACGAATGTCAGATATTCCGGCAACAACCCCATTCGTATCGCCTATAATCAGCGGTCTACGGCAGGAACAGCGAGGGTAGCCTATGGCGAACATAATGGATCGTTCAAGGCTGTGGATGCTGCCAAAAGGCAACGGCAGCTGGATGTGTATGTCGGGGGACTCAAAGATTTGAGGCAGGTCAAACTTAGTGGACATCTGCAATATCAAAACAGACAGGAGACAGACCGTCGATGGAACTCGTCATTCTATCTCATGCCGGACAATCCCTTTGTATTGGGCGATTCTGTTTGGAGCGAACCTTCCTCCGAAGTATTCCGTATGAGTGCCGAGTTGGCATGGAAATGTTCCAAAAAATGGTTGTTGGGAGCCGGTGTCGGTTTGATGATGGGCAGCTCTTCCGACCAGGATGACCCTCGTCCCAAGACGCTCTCATCCTCCTTCCCCGTTTTGCTTGGCGCCGAATGCCAACTAAGCGCAGCCTGGCACTTGGGCGTATCGGTGGGAATGGAAATGGCTCGTACAAACATAAACTATACGGTTGTCAATCCGCTTAATAACCATCGTTTCTTTCTCATGAAAGGACTTGGCGAATATTTCAGGCGGTCTACAGCCAGCAATCCTGGCTATCAGCGCAAATATGACGGTCAAACAGCACAAGTAGCCACCCAACTTGCCTATACGCCCACTGCCTCTCGATGGAGCGGTTTCACAGAGATAGCGTTCTCACGAGGTTATGAAAACGCAGTAGACGGTGGTGAGGCTTACGTCTTCAAGGGTGGGGATTATCTGTTTTCAAGTCTGAAAGGACAAGCTCGGCTTATCTTTCATTCTGGACACAGCACGACTCATCAGCTTCTGGCGCATGTACATTGGCATCAGGGAGATGGCTATTGGTACGACCAGAAGGCTGTAACAGACATCGAACATGGCAACCGAACCGATTATAAGGTATTGGGAAAGGCGCGCGTACACCAAGACTATCGGTTGTCAACCGACTTGGGTTATCGGTTGGACACGCCATTTTTTGTGGAAGGCAAGATAGGAACAACACAGACATGGATTAAACATGCCAGTGATTTAGGGACACAAAAACAGGCATGGATGCTTGCTTTCATGCAGGCAACAGTAGGTACAAGCGTGCAATGGAGGTATTATACGCTCAACACTTCAGTCCATGGAGGGTACTATCTCCCATTGTCAGAACGCCAATTTGCATCAGCATCCGAAGAAACGGGTAACATCACCGACCGCTATGTCGCTCCTCAATTTGAGTATTTGAGTGCGAAGCGTGTGCGCATGGGCGGCATGTTGGACGTGCAGCGTACCCTGAAACGGATGAATGTCGGGATGAACATCAAGGTGGATGCGTGGCTTCATGCGGACGATGCCGCATTTGCTCGTGAGCTTAGGCATACATCGCGGGTGGGTATCTGTGCCGGTCTTTACATGCAATTTTGACATGTTGAAATCCAAGAAGATTGAATGAGCAAGCATAAGACAAGCATCAAAAAACGCCTAATGAATACTTTTTTACATCTAAAAAACATTGAAATGAAACGAATCATCATCATATCGCTCTGCCTGCTTGTGTTGGTAGGGCATGGTATGGGCAAGAGTGGATTTGCCATTGTGGTTGATACCAAAAGTTACCAATATGCCCAAGCAGAGTTGAAGGCTTATGCACAGGCTGTAGAACAAGTCAATGGACTCAAGGTTTATACGGTTGTAGACCGTTGGGGGATACCCGATTCTATCCGTACCGCACTACAAAGGCTCTATTATCAGAAGTGTGACCCTATTGTAGGAGCCGTCTTCGTGGGTGACATTCCTGTGCCTATGATACGAGACGCACAGCATCTCACCTCTGCCTTTAAGATGAATCAAACCAACCCCAGGCAGGAGTCGTCGGTTCCTTCAGACCGCTATTATGACGACTTCTCCTTGCAATTCAAGTCTGTGGGGCATGATGAGGGTACGCCTTATTATTACTATTCACTCACGGCAAAGGGCTCCCAACGCTTGCAACCCAACATTTACACGGGAAGAATACGACCTACCGACGTAGGTGGCACCAGTAGATATGCCAAGCTGAAGGCCTATCTTCAGAAGTTGGTTGCACTCAAACGGACGAACAGAAAGCTGAACAACATGTTCTATTTTGATGGACATGGATACATCTCAGCTTCCAAAGATGCCCGGATAGACGAGAAAATGTCTTATTTCGAGCATTTTCCACAGCTCAAACGGCGCACCCATCAAGTTGGTTATATCTCTCACGACGATGTCAATCCCGTGAAAGAGCGACTGATGAGCGAACTCATGCGCAAGGATATGGACCTTGCCATGCTGCACCATCACGGTTCTTTTGACACCCAATACCTCAACAATCTGATCTTGCCCAACACGGTAGCCAGTGCCAAGACCTTCATCATGCGCAATCTCAGGGGGCATATTTATCACGCAAAGCAACGCAATAAGAATGCCGACTCATTGTCTACCGCCCTATTGAGGAAGTTTGACCTGCCCGACTCGTGGGTTCTGCATGCGCAGAGTGACTCGTTGGCTCGTCTGGACTCCATCTATGATGCCGCTGCCGACCTGCATCTTGAAGACTTCCGCGCATACCAGTTCACTCCCAACACGCCTGTCGTGGTGATTGATGCCTGCTTCTGTGGGTCGTTTCATCTGAATGATTGCATCGCCAACGAGTATGTCTTCCAGCCCGGGAACACCGTGGTGTGTATCGCAAACAGCGTCAATGCACTGCAAGACAAATGGGCAGACAAACTCATTGGACTGATCGCGGATGGCGGTTGCGTGGGTGATGTCGTGAAGTATGCCCATTACTTGGAGCTGCATGTCATTGGAGACCCCACCTTTAAGTTCGCCACTGAGGGCAAGGCCATGGACGTAGACCGGTTGGTGAGCGAGAACAAGGAGGGCGCATGGCGCAAACTACTCAAGTCAGACCGGCCAGAACGCCAGTGCTTGGCTATGGAGGCTCTTTGTCAGCTCAAGGCGATGTCATCGGCCGAATTGTTGAATATCTACCGCAATTCGCCCTCTTATATCGTCAGAATGCAAGCCTTTACACTCATTTGTGATTACAAAGACGACAATTTCATCAAGTTGTTGCAGCTGGCTGCCAACGACAGTTACGAACTGTTGCAGCGTTGTGCTGTGGTGATGATGGGCAAGAGCGGTGACGAGCGGCTCATCCCGCAGCTCATCAGCATTGCCATCGCCAATGCCACGTCAGCTCGAATCAATTTCAACGCACTCAACTCGTTGACCGTATTCCCCAAGAGTCAGCTCCTGAAAGAGTTCGCACTTCAGTTTGACCGACCTGAAGTGTGCTACATACATAAGGACTCTGTCCGTACGTTGATATACAATGCCATCGATCATGCTTCAGAACGCTGGGTTGAGGACACGCGGAAGATTTTGGATCCTACCGTTCCCGTAAAGAAGAAGTTGCAGCGGATACGCTTCACGCGCAATTATATGATTCATGCCATGATTCCGGATTTGTTGCGCTGTCTCGAGCAAGAGAAGAACGAGCAGGTTGAGATAGCTTTGCTGGAGGCCATGGGTTGGCGTACGCATTCTTATCAACGCCCACTTATCTCGGCTGCATGCCAGCGCATCATTAATGGCGACGGTTATACGCAAGCTGTAAAAGACGAGGCGCTGAAAACGTATAAACGGATTAATGAATAAAATAATCTTTTGTTGGAGCTTGTGCCTGGCGGTGGGAATAGGTCGGGTACAAGCTCAATTTGTACAACGCAAGATCTACCCACAGCCACGCCTCACGCAGGCGGTGGTGGACATTCGGCAGCTGCGTACCACCGTCAGCGAGGCTGCGGATGATGCCGTTCAGTTGCCCACCTCGGTGGATAACAGCAAGACGAAGTATTTTCCACCCATCCTTTCACAGCGTGGTGGCTCGTGTGCTCAGGCTTCGGCCATCGGCTACATGCTCACTTATGAACTCAACAGACTGTTGGATCGTGACGCGTCGGCCAGTGCTGAGAATCGCATGGACTATCTGTTTTCATGGAATATGCTGAATGGCGGTGAGGATCAGGGAGGGTTTGCTGAGGAAGGATTGTACCTGGCTCAACGCTATGGCATGATGAGCGAGGCCGATTATGGCGGGTCGGCCGTCACGCAGTTCAGATGGTGCACCGGCTATGACAAATATTTGCGGGCCATGCAGAACCGGGTGGAGCGAATCTTGGTCTTTGATGACAGCATCCCTTTGCTCAAACGCTATCTTTATGATGCAGGAAACGGCAGCAGACCAGGCGGAATATTGACCTTTTCCACGCAGAGTGACGGGTGGAAGATAGATGAACAATACAAGGGACCGTCGGCAACAGGCTATCACTCTTTGCTGAAAAAACTGGCTACCCGCGGCGCTCATGCGCTGACCATTGTGGGCTATGACGACCTGGTGGAATACGAGGATGAGAAAGGACGACTGCACAAAGGTGCTTTCATCGTGGCCAACACATGGGGCTCGTGGGCGCATGACAATGGCCGCTTTTATCTGCCGTACGATTTCTTCCGTGACCCCAGTGTCGGCAATCGTCTGCTCAGCGGTGAGTTGCAGGGTGTGGTACCTAAAAGGTATCAGCCCAAAGTGGTCTTCAAGGTGCGGTTGAGCTATGACTCGCGCGACGACTTGAAGTTTTCCATGGCTGGCGTTGAGCGTGGGGAAGACGACGCACTGCCCAACTATCACTATTGCTATGCCTTTCACAACCAAGGTGGCGACCTGCCCATGCAAGGCAAGTGGTTGGAAAACCGCATGGAGTTTGCCATGGACTTCACTGAGTTCATGTCCAGCCCGGACGCGCAATACGCCTCTTTCAAGCTGAATGTCGTCAAATCAGCCATCGGGCAAAAGGTGGGGCAGGGGTGTCTGGAAAGTGTTTCTGTCATCGACTACCGTACGCATACGCCGACGGAGTATGTCTTTCAGCCAAAAGCACCGGTCGAATTGGTTGGTGGTGACAACGTCTTCACCATCGAACCTTTCAAGACCTTTGATGTGAGCGCTTCGCCTTATCGGTATGCCGATGAAGGTCAACCCTCTGCCAAAGTGTTCTTGCTCAAGACCGCAGATGGCAGGGCAGCCAAATTGAAAATAGAAAAGATGGATGCCAAAAACCGAAAAGTAACCCTCAAATATAAAACAGAATGAAACGTGTATGCTTATGGATGTTGGCCGGCATGATGCTGCTTCTTGCAGGCTGTGCCACAGAAGATGCGGTCGGTCGTGGCGTTCAGGATGTCTCGTTGACGGTCGACGATGTGCCCAACCGGTGGACGTACGTCTCGCTGTCTGCCCATGAGGTGATTGGAAGCAGCTCCTTGGGCGATACCCATGAGGATGCTCTGTGGATGCTGCGCACCGACTGGGACATCGCCTTTTGTAACGGAATGATACGGACCAACAGTGGCTCTTCTGGCAAAGGGAAAGGTGGTATCACGTGGACACCGGTGGATTATGATGACATTGACAATCTAAGGGCGCCTTCCTACCAGACAGACACACGGCAGACGGTAACGGTAAAAAGTGTGGAGATAGAATGAAAATCCTCTTTTTTCTTCCCCTATTTTTGTTTGTTAATGTCAATTAAAATGACAATAATTTAACACTTCTCAATAACTCATTCTGGAAAAATAATACGAGAAAAAAGTTGTATGGAAAGCCATTTCTCTCCAATCTCTATCGTTTTGGAGATCAAACTCCATGAGTTGATGCCCTTAAAGCATTGAGTTTTCCCTGAAAAGTGACGATGAAATCGGTCGTTTTTGCATGTTTTTTGGCAAAAAAGCACCTGATTTTCAGTCCTTATTTTGCCCGTTTTCTTATAAGTATTTGTGAATCAAAGGTATGTAAAAAGCTTCAAAATTCGCGTATTTCTGAACAGAAGGCCATCTCGTTCAAATTAATCGAAGCATACGAAAGCAAATGTAAAACTAATTCTGAATACATGATTTGATTGCTTTTAGGTGCGGATTCGTGATGTGCGTATTTGAGTTTTCATGCGGCTCTTCTCGTCCTATTCGTTGTTGCACGCATCGCTTGTCAAGATGAAGGTTGAACATAGCACGATGAATGGTATCCTTATTGGACATGTCTTGGGAGCAGAAAACGAGGAATGAGCTTCCTTTCTTGCTGGTATGCCTTAAACCCTAAACAACCTTAAAAAACGTTCTATAAACCACTATTTTGCATAATTAAGCCTTAAAAAGGTGTGCTATTTGCGGAATTCTATATAAATTTGCAGCTAAAATCATAATCAGAAGTAAATGAATAGAAGATTTTTACCGCTTCTCATGCTGTGCTCAGTGATGCTGCTGTTCGCTTCTTGTCTT
>CAMQBP010000019.1 GCA_946999025.1 uncultured Prevotella sp.
AAAAGATTCTTTATTTACAGTCTGGTTACTTGTTTTACCCCTTTCACCGTTTGTAATTTCTTGATCAAAGCATCCAGCTTCGTCACATCATCCAATTGAACAGAAAGGTTACCACTGAACAATCCGTCGTGTGAATCGATATTGATGGAACGCATCACTATTCTCTCTTCTTTGGAGAGAATGCTGGTAATGTTGTTGACTATTCCGATATCGTCATTCCCTATGATGCGCAGTACGATGGTATATAACGCCCCGTTTTGTCCGCTCCATCTGGCTTTCACCATTCGATAACCGAATCTTTTCCGCATCTCAGGTGCGTTGGGACAGTCTTTCCTATGTATTTTGATGCCGCCACTGACCGTTACAAACCCAAATACGTCGTCACCATAGATAGGATGACAACACTGAGCCAACGTGTAATCGATGCCCTTCAGGTTCTTGTCGATGACCAACACGTCAGATTGGCTTGTCATTTGTCCGTCAGGATGTTCTAAACTGAACTCATCGGCAGGCTGAACTGCCTTCAGAGTGTTAACGTTCAATTCTTTATCTCGTAGTTCTACATACCTGTCAATGATGTCGTTAGGATCAAGTTTCTCATCAGCTATTTGCTTATAAAAGTCCGATATCTCCTTGTATCCCATCTTCTTCACCAGGTGGTTCATGATGGTTTCGTCCAGTTCCACCTTCTTGTTCTTGAACCGACGCTCCAATAACTCCTTGGCATAAAGCCCATCTTTCACCTGCGTTTCTTTCAATGCCAGGCGTATTTTGGCTTTCGCCTTGCTGGTCTTGACGATTTTCAGCCAACTCTGGTTTGGTTTTTGGTTGCTTTGCGTCAATATCTCAACCGTGTCACCCGATTTCAATTGTTCCCTAATAGGAACATTCTTGTTGTTGATGCGCGCGCCAACACATTTGCTACCTACGTCAGAGTGGATGTAATAGGCAAAGTCCAAAACCGTAGCCCCGTTAGGGAACTTTTTGATTTCACCTTTTGGTGTGAACACATATACCTCGTCTTCGTAAAGATCCAGTTTGAACTGATCCATTACTTGCAAGTCGTCACCCGCTTCCAAGGCTGTTCTTATGCTGGCCAGCCATTCGTCGATGTTGCCCTGACTCTTGATGCCTTTATATCGCCAATGCGCAGCCAAACCCCGCTCTGCAATCTCGTCCATTCGTTTAGTACGTATCTGTACCTCAACCCATTTGTTCTCTGGTCCTAAAACGGTGATGTGCAAACTCTCATATCCATTGGATTTTGGAACCGAAAGCCAGTCGCGCAATCGCTTTGGGTTGGGTTGATACATGTCCGTAATGATGGAGTAGACCTGCCAACATTGCATCTTTTCTTTCTCCAAAGGCGCATCCAAGATAATACGTATGGCAAAAAGATCATAGATACCTTCGAAGTTACATTTCTGCTTCTTCATCTTTTGCCATATAGAATGGATGCTCTTGGTGCGTCCCTTCATCTGAAATTTCAACCCTGCGTCTTCCAACTTTTTCTGGATAGGATTGATGAAGCTCGCAATATAACTGTCACGAGCCTTTTTTGTCGCATTGAGCTTATCCTTAATCATGTAATAAGCATCATGCTCAAGGTACTTCAAACTCAGGTCTTCCAGTTCGCTCTTCAGTTGATAAAGCCCCAACTTATGGGCTAAGGGTGCGTACAAATAGCTTGCCTCCTCACTCACTTGCCGCTTTGCTTCCACGTTGTCGGCGTCTCTGATATGGCGCATCAAGTTCACGCGGTCAGCAATCATAATCAAGATAACACGCATATCCTCAGCAAAGGTGAGCAGCAGATTCCTGAAATTCTCACTTTCAACCACTGGATTCTTGCTGTACAGCGCATTAATTCTCACAAGACCATGAATGATGTGTGCTACCACCTCACCGTATTTGGCACTAACGTCACGGATGTCCAAGTGGCCATCTACCACACTTTGGTACAGCAAGATGGCAACCACGCCATCCCTTTTCAGGCCAATCTCGTTAACGGCAATTTCTGCTGTCTGCATCGAGTTTAAGACCGGATTCAACCCAAAGGCATCCCTTGTGATGAGACCATTCTCCAGCGATGTCTTCAGATGCGATTTGATGTTTTCTTCATCGTTGTCCTGGAAAGAATCACCAATCGCTTCTTTGATGCGATTGAATATGGCTATGTATTCAGATTTTTCCGACGCTAAGAATTCAAACTTTGTATCCATCTATTTGCCTTAAAGTACACATGCAAAGATAATGTTTTTATTGTAAATCAATGTGTATTTCATGAAAAGTAACTATCTTTGTATCAAATACGCAAACTTATACTTATATCCTTTCGCTAATTTATAAAGAACTCAATATGACACAACAAGATCTTCAACAAATTTCTCAAAAAGGTATTACCGAAGAACAAATCAATCAGCAGTTGGAAGACATTAAAAACGGTTTTCCATTTCTTCCAATCAAGGCGGCAGCCAGTGTTGAGTACGGTATTGTTTTGCTGGACGAAGTAATGAAAAAGCATTACGTAGAGGTGTGGAACCAGTACAAACAAGGCGATAATCGCATCGTAAAGTTTGTTCCTGCTTCGGGTGCTGCCAGCCGTATGTTCAAAAATCTCTATGCGTTTTTGCATGCCGACTATACGGTTCCAACGACAGATTTCGAAAAAGAGTTCTTCACTAACCTCAAGAAATTTGCTTTTTACGAAGAACTCATAGAGGTATGTGAACAAAACGAAGGGGTAAAAGCGGCTAAACTTATCGCCCAAGGTAAGTATAAAACGGTGGTGGAGAACCTTTTGGAGCCGAAAGGACTCAACTATGGCAACCTGCCCAAGGGTCTGTTGTTGTTCCATGAATATGACGATGCGCCACGTACACCCATGGAAGAACATTTGGTAGAAGCTGCTTTGTATGCCAGCTGCCATGGCGATTCTTACATTCATTTCACGGTGTCACACCAGCATTTGGAGCTGTTCAAACAGCGGGTTGAAAAGGTTGTTGATAGATTCACCAAGCGATACAAGGTACAATTCCATGTGTCGTTCTCCGAACAAAAGCCCAGCACCGACACCATTGCAGCGAACATGGATAATACGCCATTCAGAAATAATGATGGAACACTGCTCTTTAGGCCGGGAGGTCATGGTGCCTTAATCGAAAACCTCAATGACATTGATGCTGATGTCGTTTTCATTAAAAACATCGATAATGTGGTTCCGGATCGCTTGAAAACCGATACCGTTACCTACAAACAAGTGATTGGTGGGGTGTTGATTGAGCTACAGGAAAAGTGTTTCAAATACTTACGCCTGCTGGAAAGTGGTAAATTCTCTCATGATGAGTTGGAAGAAATCATACGATTTGTACAGCGCGACCTGATGTGTCGTAATGAGAAATTGAAACACATGGCAGATGAGGTGCTCTTCCCGTATCTTCGTGGAAAACTTAACCGACCACTGCGTGTGTGTGGGATGGTTAGAAATATTGGTGAACCCGGTGGTGGTCCCTTCATTATTTATAGTAAAGACGGCGCTACCAGTCCGCAAATCCTCGAGTCCAGTCAGATAGACAAGAACAATGAGGAATATGTTAAAATGTTCAATGAGGGAACGCATTTCAATCCGGTAGACCTGGTTTGTGCTTTGAAAGATTATCAGGGAAAGCCATTCAACTTGCCCGATTTCGTAGACAAGGAAACAGGTTTCATCTCTATTAAAAGTAAAGATGGTAAAGAACTAAAAGCATTAGAGTTACCAGGTTTGTGGAATGGAGCCATGAGCAATTGGAATACGGTGTTCGTTGAGGTTCCATTGTCCACATTCAATCCCGTCAAAACCGTGAATGATTTGTTGAGAGAGCAGCATCAACCCTAATCTTTCACGCGGCTATCCCTTTTTAAAAAAGTGGTTACACCCATGGAATGGTGTACGCTAAATCTTGAGTATGTCAAGACTTGGCGTGCACCTTTTGCTTTGAATGCATTGAACAAATGTTGCTCCCTATAGCGGTTTCTTTCGTCCGTAGGTGTTCAAATCCTCTTATTGGTAAACTTTGATGGAGGCGATTGGTGACGGAACGGCTCATTATATTTAGGTATGAAACAACTCCGAAGTAGAAGTTTTTTTCTTGCGTTCATCAACTAAATACCTAAATGTTATGATTGTGTCATTCGCAAATAATTTATATTTTTGCAAATTGATACATAATCATGAGGGTACTACAATGAAAGTTCATAAGATGTATGAGGCTGATGATAAGCTCATTTCTATCATCGCAGACAATTATAGCATATTGCAAAGCCTTGGCTCGTTTGGCATTAGCCTTGGTTTTGGTGATAAAACCGTTCGTGAGGTGTGTGAAGATGAGCATGTGGACACCTATACTTTTTTGGCCATCGTCAACCTCACCATTAATGGGTATCGTGACACCAAGGATGTAGAACGCTTGTGTATACCTACCTTGATTAAATACCTAAGTGCCAGCCACTCTTATTATCTTGATTTCCAACTGCCTTTTATCCGAAAAGAGTTGGAGAGTGCGCTGGATGAAAATGATAATCTGGCACGGCTCATCATCAAGATTTACGATGAATATGCGCACACCATCCGAAACCACATGCGCTACGAAGAAAAGAACGTGTTTCCCTACGTCAACGATTTGCTGAACAACAAGGCCGACGAGAGCTATGATATCGAAACTTATTCAAAACATCATGGTCAGACAGACCTCAAGCTGAAAGAACTCAAGAATATCATTATCAAGTATTTGCCCTCTGACGGTTTGAGGAACAACCAGCTCACGGCCACCCTTTACGACCTCTACAATTGTGAGCAATGGCTCTCACAGCACGCATTGGTAGAGGATGAAATCTTCACACCGGCCATCCGTCATTTGGAACGGCAGTTAAGGAAAAATGACGTGTCGGTAAAGATTTCATCCATGATTAGCCAAACACCGCAAAACCAGGAGGCGTTAAGCGATAGGGAAAAAGAAGTGGTAATCAGTTTGGTGCAGGGTATGACGAACAAGGAGATTGCCGAGCATCTGTGCATTTCTATCAACACCGTCATTACACATCGCCGCAACATAGCCAGAAAACTGCAAATTCATTCACCGGCGGGCCTTACCATTTATGCCATTGTCACCAACCTTATTGACATCAGCAGCGTAAACTTATAGGCGGATTGTGGGACGTATCACTCCGGCTGAGTTGCAGGATGTTGTTGTGAAAAATAATTCCTACCATCAACAGAAATAAGGTAGGGGAACAAATCGCCATATTTCACTATCTATCAAGGTGTTGCGGTGCAGAACCAAACTCAATGCCTTTGACGTCTAAACGCATGGAGATTGGCGGGCAAAGTCAATGTGTTTGAACGCCAAACCCATTGCGTTTGTTTTCGGTCCAGTCAACCTATCGGTCTTTCAATTGTTTGTAGCAGTGCGCCACACGCCAAAAAGCAGTGATGTTGGCCAAAACAGCGATGAGTGTCATGCCCCCGATGAGCCACCACAAGCTGCCGGTCATACCGGTGATGATGGCAGCAAGAGCCGTCACCACGACACGTTCCGGACGTTGCATCAGTCCCACCTTGCATTCTATGCCCAGGCCTTCGGCTCGAGCCCGCACATAACTCACCATGATGGAGCCTACCAGAGCCAGAAAAGTAATGACACCTGCCCAGATTCCAGAGGCGGTCATCAGGTAAAGCGTGATGCCGAAGAGCGAGAAAAGTTCGCTGTAGCGGTCCAAAGTGCTATCCCAGAATGCACCAAAAGTGGTGGACATGTTGCCCAATCGCGCTAAACGGCCATCCATCATGTCAAACAAACCGGAGAAAAGGAGAATGGCTCCTCCCCAGCCAATCCATGAAAACCCCATGGATAGCGGTGTGAGTTGGCTGGCATGGATGAAGAGGAATGCGGCGACGACGTTGCCGACAAAGCCGATGGTTGTCACCATGTTGGGCGTGATTCCCATCTTAATCATTCCCTTGATGAGGGGATTGATGAGGGTATAAATCAGTTTTTGTAAATAGTCTCTATAGTTCAACTTGTTCTATGTTTCTATGTCAGGTAGGATCAACGCCTCGGAGGATGCAGATTCCAGCAATTCCGTAGGCTGTTTTTTCTTGTTGTTTATTCTCTTGAAGGGTTGGCTTAGTTTTTCGTTGAACACAAACAGCCGTTGCATTTGGTAGTTCCACAACACGGCGACGGCGATGGCGACAGCCGCTTTCACGATGATGAAGCTGACACCAGTTGCTTCTGTTACGGTTAGGGTGCCAAAGGTATTGAGCAAAATGCTTCCTGTCCACACCATCATATACCGTGCTGCCATGTAGCGTTTGTTGATGGAGTCGGGATGAAACACCCACTTGTAATTGATGATGCAGTTGGTGATTCCTCCCATGAGGGCGCCAATAAAGGTGGAATAGCCATACCATAATTCAGCATATTGTGCCAAGATGATGGTGGCAGCAAAGTCGATGACCGATGCTATCCAAGCCGATATTTGCGCTTTACCGAAAGTGATGACTGCATTTTTCATATAGCCCACTGTGTGAAAAGAATGATGATGAGGCTATAAACGCCAGCCAACAGGTCGTCTGCCATCACCCAAAAGCCACCGTGGCGACGGTCCAACGCTCTAATACCCAATGGCTTCACGATATCAAAGAACCTGAAAAGGACGAAGGATGCCGCTACGTACCACCCGTTGTGTGCTGGTACAGCCAGCAGCGGTAGCCACATACCAATCATCTCGTCAATGACAACTCGCTTGGGATCTTCACCCCAAAATGGCTCCAACTGGTTGGCAGCCCAGGTGCCGACAGCGGTAAAAACGATGATGAGGGCAAGAGTAATGAAAAATAAGGTGGTGGGATGGAAGGTGACAGCCATTGCCAGCCACAGGATTGTGGCCAGAAAAGCACCTGCGGTTCCTGGTCCCCATGGCCAGAATCCGCTTCCAAAACCGGTGCCAAAAATAACTGCTAACAGCGGCGGACGCTCCATATTTAGGTGCAAAATTAATAGAAAAAATATTAATATCCAAAGAGTTTTCTTTAAAATTCTAAGATTATGTATATCTTTGCATGATAGAGAGAAATCGCTCCTGTCCGTCCAAGAGAGGGACTGAGCATCGGAGATAAAATGTAATTACAATATCGACACGATGTCACTTGCACCGGCAGGTGACCCTATATATAATAAGGTGAAGAGATTTTTTTGTTTTCTGTTTATAGTCATGACTTTTGTCTGTGTAGCTCATGCGCAGATTACGGGTGTGATAGTAGACGAGGATGGATATGCCATACCATACGCCAGCGTGATGTATAAAGGCCATCATGTTGCTGCTGTCAGCGACATAGAAGGCAAATTCAACATAGCCCGGCATGAGGGATGGGTGATGACAATCAGTTCAGTGGGCTTTAAGCAGCAGTCTATTAAGGTAGCTGCCAATACAAAGTCACATTTGAACATCGTTTTAAAGGAAGATGCCAAACGCTTGAACGAAGTGGTGGTGAAGAGTAAGCGTGGTCGCTATTCGCGTAAGAACAACCCTGCCGTGGAACTGATGCGGCGTGTAATTGCAGCCAAAGAGAAAAGTCATCTGGACAATCATCCTTATTATCAGTATAACAAGTATCAGAAGCTAACGCTTTCTTTGAGCGACATCCAGCCAGAGGACTTAGAAAGCGGTAGACTGAGCAAGTCGCAGTGGATGTTGGATCAAATTGAAACCAGCAGTTATAACAACAAGTTGGTGCTGCCCATCTCTGTTGACGAGACGGTAACGCAGCACATCTACCGCAAAGAGCCGAAGTCGGAGAAAAGTATCATCAAAGGGCATCAAAGTCAGGGCGTTAATAAGATGTTGCAAACGGGTGAGGCCCTGAACGTTATTTTGAAGGATGTTTTTACGAATGTCGACATCTATGACGACTATGTTCGGCTGCTTCAGCATCCTTTCGTGAGTCCCATCGGGCGTACGGCCATCTCTTTTTATCGCTATTACATCGAAGACACGGTCTATGTAGATCGTGACTTGTGCTATCATCTACAGTTTATTCCCAACAACCAGCAAGACTTTGGATTCCGCGGAGAACTGTATGTCTTGGCCGATTCGACGTTGCATGTGAAGAAATGCAAGTTGACCATGCCGAAGAAAAGTGATGTGAACTTTGTTGATGAACTGCATGTAGACCAAGAATACACCAAGCTTGATAACGGAGAGTGGGTGCTGACCAGGGATGATATGTGGGCAGAACTGTCACTGACGAGTTTCCTCTCGAAAGCACTGGTTGTGCGCAATACCCGCATGAGCGACTATGCTTTTGACGAATTGCCCAACAAGTTATTCAAGGGAAGGGCCAAGGTGCGGCACGAGGCCGATGCCATGGTTCGGGATGAGGATTTCTGGAATCGATATCGTGCGGTTGAATTGACGAAGGGTGAATCGTCTATGGATGCTTTCGTGCATCGCATGGAGCAATCGAAAAACTTCAAATGGTTGTTGGTGGGCATCAAGGCACTTGTTGAAAATTATGTGGAAACAAGCAGCGGCCAGCACAAAAGCAAGTTCGACATCGGGCCTGTCAACACGCTTGTATCGAGCAACTTTGTGGACGGCTTGCGTTTCCGATTCAGTGGAAGAACGATGGCTGCACTCAATCCGCATCTGTTTTGGAAAGGCTATGTGGCATACGGCACACGGTCGCAGAAAACCTATTACGGTACAGAGGTGACCTATGCCTTGAACAAAAAGAAGAACTCGCCGTTTGAGTTTCCACAACGTAATCTGGTCTTTGAGACCGCTTATGACGTGATGTCACCGGCCGATAAGTTCTTGCTACACAATAAAGACAACGCCTTTATGGCCATTAAGACGCAGAAAGTGGAGCAGATGTACTTCTACAACCGTCAGAAGTTGTCGTTTATTTATGAAACTGATTGGGGATTTAGTGTCAACACCTCTGTCAAAGCCGAGAGTAACGAGGTGGCAGGTGACTTGCATTTCGTACGCATGAGTGATCGTCAGGAAATTTTCAAGATAAGAACCGCTGAGCTGCAACTTGGCTTTCGCTACTGCCCAGGACAGACATTCATGAACACCAAACAGAAAAGAGTGCCCATCAACTTGGATAGTCCTGAGTTCAAGGTAAGCCATACCATGGGATTGAAAAACTTCCTGGGTGGACAATATACGATGAATTTTACGGAAGTAGGGTTTTACAAGCGGCAATGGCTGGGTAGCTGGGGTTATCTGGATGGATATGTTAACCTGGGTGCACAGTGGGACAAGGTGCCTTTCCCCTTGTTAATTATGCCACCAGTGAATCTTTCCTACTTTGAACACGCAGAGACATTCTCCATGATGCGTAACATGGAATTTCTGACAGACCGATATGCTTTCTGGTCTTTGTCATGGGATATGAATGGTAAGCTGCTGAATCGTATCCCTCTCATCAGGCGGCTGAAGTGGCGTGAATATGTAGCTTTTAAGGGCATGTTTGGTGACTTGACAGACAAAAATAATCCCTTTTTGCAGCGCAACCAGGCCGATAACATGCTGTTTGCCTTCCCGGAAGGGGCGTACGTCATGGACAAGAAAGTGCCCTATATGGAGATTGTAGCTGGCGTACACAACATTTTCAACTTCTTTGGGATAGACTTTATTCATCGCATCAATTACAATGGACACCCCTATGCCAAAAAGAATGGAGTGAGGTTTAGCTTCAAGATGAGCTTCTGAGTATGAGCGATGGCATGCAATTGCATTAGAATGAGTGCCCGCAGATGGGGCACTCATGGGTTGATTACCATGAGATAAATAGTCAGACTTGATAGAATATAGTAACATGAGAAAAATTAAGAATCCTTGGATAGGAGTGGAAAAGTACAACTGCTATGGCTGTTGCCCTGACAATGAGATGGGCTTGAAGATGGAGTTTTATGAAGATGGGGACGACATCATCTCTTTTTGGAATCCACAAACGCATGACCAAGGGTGGGTAGGAACCATCCATGGTGGCATTCTCAGTACGCTCATCGACGAGATAGCGGGGTGGGTGGTCATCCGAAAACTACAAACCACTGGCATGACCAGCAAACTGGAAGTGCGCTATAAACAGTCTATTGCCACGACAGAACCTCAACTGACCATACGTGCCCATATACGTGAACGTCGACGCAACCTGGTGTTCATCGATGCAACCATCGAGAATGGGCAGGGTGAATTGTGTGTCGAAGGTTCGGCCGTTTATTCTGTATTCGATGAAAAACGAGCCAGAGAAATGGGCTTCCGTGGTTGTGAATTGGAAGACGAACAACTGTTTTCCATGTAACTTGTAAGTCATAACCAGGACAGTTAATCCTTATGAATCTAAAAAGAAGTATTATATATAGAAATCTTTGATTGCCCGCTTTTACCATCTTCTTTAACCGACCTTTAGTCGTGTTGATGTTTCAAAGAAAGCAGGGATTGAAAAGCAGTCAACATCGTTGCTGGCAGGGAATTCACAGTCAGTTGCTTCTCGTTAGGTGTGAAAGCGATTGCTATCACTCCACTTTCACCAATATGGTCAATATAGCTTAATTTTGCGTTTTTTATGGTTTAAAGCCTTTCTTATTCGGAAAAAAGTTGTACTTTAGCATGTTGAAATAAATAGGCAAAACGTCACAGAGCGAAATTAAATGCGCTTATAGACGATTTTATACGGAATTTAACATTATATTTATACTAACGATTGAATGGACGAAAATCAGACAATTGATCATGACAGGATCATGAAGATTAACATTGAGGAAGAAATGAAGTCGTCATACATCGATTATTCGATGTCTGTGATTGTGGCTCGTGCCCTTCCTGATGTACGAGATGGTTTCAAACCTGTGCACCGTCGTATCTTATATGGTATGCTGGGTATTAGCAATACGAGTGACAAGCCTTATAAGAAATGTGCTCGTGTAGTAGGTGAGGTGCTTGGTAAGTACCACCCTCATGGCGACAGTTCTGTGTATGGTGCCTTGGTACGTTTGGCACAAGACTGGAACATGCGCTACACGCTTGTAGACGGACAAGGTAACTTTGGTAGTGTTGACGGAGACTCTGCCGCTGCCATGCGTTATACCGAATGTCGATTGTCAAAGATGGGTGAGCATGTCATGGACGACCTGGATAAGGATACCGTGGACATGGCCAACAACTTTGACGACACTTTGCAGGAGCCTACGGTTATGCCGACCAGGATACCAAACTTGCTTGTAAACGGTGGAAATGGTATTGCGGTGGGTATGGCGACCAACATGCCAACTCATAATCTTCGTGAAGTGATTGAAGGCTGTTGTGCATATATCGACAACCCTGACATCGAGCTGGATGAACTGATGAAACACATTCAGGCTCCTGACTTCCCAACAGGGGCTTATATCTATGGACTACAAGGCGTGAAAGATGCCTATGAAACTGGTCGTGGACGTATCATCATCAGGGCAAAAGCTGAAATTGAAAGTGATGAGAACCATGACAAGATTGTTGTCACAGAAATTCCATACGGCGTTAACAAACAGCAACTCATTGAATACATAGCAGCTCTTGTAAAAGAAGGGAAACTGGACGGTATTTCAAACGTTAACGATGAGTCGGGTCGGCAGGGAATGCGTATTGTTATTGACATCAAGCGGGATGCCAATGCCAATGTTATCTTGAACAAATTGTTTAAGATGACGGCTTTGCAAAGTTCGTTTTCAGTCAACAACATCGCCCTGGTCAAAGGTCGTCCACGCCTGTTGAGCTTGAAAGAATGTGTGAAGTACTTTGTGGAGCATCGCCATGATGTAACCATCCGCAGGACCAAGTTTGAATTGAAAAAAGCGCAAGAACGCGCCCATATCTTGGAAGGCTTGATTATTGCATGCGACAACATTGATGAAGTGGTTCACATCATCCGTGGAAGTAAGACTCCTTCGGAAGCTCAAACCAATTTGGAAAAGCGGTTTGACCTGGATAATCTGCAGAGTAAGGCCATTGTTGACATGCGTCTGTCTCAGTTGACAGGACTTCGCATGGATCAGTTGCATGCTGAATATGATGAGTTGGAAAAACTCATCGCTTATCTGGAAAACATTCTTTCTGATCCCGAACTTTGCAAAAAGGTAATGAAAGATGAACTGAACGAGGTAAAGGAGAAATACGGTGATGACCGCCGCACAAAGATTATTCCTGATGAACACGAGTTCAATGCAGAGGATTTCTATCCAAATGATCCTGTTGTTATTACCGTGAGTCATCTTGGGTATATCAAGCGAACCCCACTATCAGATTTCCGGGAACAAGCACGGGGAGGTGTTGGATCAAAGGGTGCCACACATCGTGATCAAGACTTTACGGAGTTTATCTATCCCGCTACCATGCACCAAACCATGTTGTTCTTCACCAAGAAGGGACGTTGCTATTGGCTCAAGTGCTATAACATACCAGAGGGTGCCAAGGATTCTAAGGGTCGTGCCATCCAGAATTTGCTCAACATCGACAGTGATGATGCCATCAATGCAATCCTGCGTTTGCGTGGACTGGACGATGAGGAGTTCATTAATTCGCACTATGTCGTCTTTGCAACCAAGAATGGTACTGTCAAGAAAACAAGTCTTGAGGCCTATTCTCGCCCACGAACCAATGGTGTCATCGCCATCAATATAGCAGAGGGTGACGAAGTAGTTGATGTGAGATTGACCAATGGTGAAAACGAACTCATTCTGGCTAACCGCAATGGTAGGGCAGTGCGTTTCGATGAAAACACCGTTCGTACCATGGGACGTACCGCAACAGGTGTGCGCGGTATGCGACTGGATGATGGTGACGATGCTGTTGTTGGCATGATTGTTGTAAATGATCCTGTTAACGAGACAGTTATGGTGGTCAGTGAAAACGGATATGGCAAGCGCTCTTTGGTAGAAGATTACAGAAAGACCAATCGTGGCGGTAAAGGTGTCAAGACACTGAGCATAACCGATAAGACAGGACGTCTGGTTGCGATTAAGAACGTAACAGATAATAATGATTTGATGATCATCAATAAGAGTGGTATCACCATCAGATTGGCTGTCGCAGAATGTCGTGTGATGGGTCGTGCAACACAAGGTGTTCGATTGATTAATCTCTCAAAGAAGAATGATGTCATCGCCAGTGTTTGCAAGACCATGAGCTCAGAACTGGAAGCATCCTTGGAAGAGGAAAATAAAGAGGAATTAGAACAGTTCCATATTGAGGCTGAGGATGAAATGACCTCTGGGTCAGACAAGTCAACTACTGAAGAGGCTCCATTGGTAGATTTTGATGATGAGTTAGAGCCTAACGAATAAAGATAAACCTTTAAAAATAACAAAATTATGAAAAAATTAATGTTGATGGCTTTGATGGCACTGGGTGCCTCAACGTCTTTTGCCGGCGACAGTGACGCGCTAAAGGCTATCATGTCTGCAAAAACATTTGTTGAAGCGGAGAATTTAGTCAAGTCAAATTTGTCACAATTGGCAAACAATGAAGAAAAAGCAAAAGCTTATAATAAGCTAGTCGACCTTGCCATGCAAAAAGTAGATAAGGAGCAGGCTGTCATTGAGAAAAATATTATTAGTCAACAGCTCAAGCAAGGTGAGCAGCAACCGTATGATACTGTGGGGTATTACGATGCACTTTACCATGCCATAAATGCAGGTATTGAAGCTGACAAATACGATATGATGCCCAATGCGAAAGGAAAGGTAAAGCCTAAGTTCCACAAGGCCAATCAAAATCGTTTGTACACCTTACGCCCTCAGTTGATTAATGCTGGACAGGACGCCGGAACAAAGAATGATCCGCAAGGAGCTTTGAAGAACTTCGGTTTGTATGTATCTTCGTCCCAAGCCAATTTGTTTAAGGATGTTGCTAACAAACCTGCTTATGATCAATATCTTGGAGAGGTGGCACGCGTAGCAGCTGTCTATGCATTCCAGGATAAGAAGGTTGATTTGGCGAAACAATATGCAGATGTGGCTTTGCAGGACACTGCAAAGGAAGTACACAAAGAGGCATTGAACTTGAAGTCGTATCTCATCACGCAAGGACTCACCTCAAAAGCTGACTCGTTGAAAGCTATTGAAAGTTTGAAAGAGCTTTATGTAAAAGAAAAGGGTAACGAGCAAGTATTCAGTGCATTAAGTGCCATGTATAACGGCATGAACAACAAAGAAGAGCTGAACAAATTGGTTGCTTCTAAACTGCAAGAAGATCCCAACAATTTCAGTGCTTTGGCAATGAAAGCTCAAATCGCAATGAATGCTGGTCAATGGGATGAAGCTATTGAGGGCTATAAGAAAGCCGTAGCTGTAAACGATAAGGATGCACTTGTATACACTTATCTTGGATTCTGCATTAATTCAAAGGCACAAGCTTTGAATAATGTTCCTGAGCAAAAGAAACTTTATACGGAATCAGTTGGCTATCTGGAAAAAGCTCGTGACCTTGATCCCGATAAAAGTCATGCAAACTGGAGCTATCCTCTTTATCAATGCTATTACTCGCTCTACGGTGCTGAAGACAGTAGAACGAAGGAAATGGAGAATTTGAATAAATAATAGTAGTACTAATAATTTTAACGTGGAGGATGTATCGTGAGGTATATCCTCCACGTTTTTATATGATGGCAAAACCAAATATTTACCCTTTGCAAATAATGTTAAGTTTATTGTAAAAAATGTAGCGGATATTAACTTTTTCCGTATATTTGCAGAAGTATGAGTTCGATATTCAGAAATTATTCATCACCTTTATTGAGTGCATCATCTCACTAGAGAGATTCTTAGGAGAACAAGTTAGTTATAATATTTGATCAAAATGAAGAGATTGTTACATATTTTCTATCTGCTATTCTTTCTGCTTACGGTTGTTGTTACTGCTCAGGCGCAGAGAAAAGAAATATCCCAGGCCAGACAATGGATTAAGCATGGAACTAATCTTAATCAGGCAGAGAAATCCATGAGTAATTTGTTGAAAGATTCAACAAATAGGAATAATAAGAGAATATGGATAACACTGTTCGAGGCTGTCAAAAAACAGTATGAACAGGGAAATGAAAAGCTGTATTTGAAGCAAAAGTACGATACGGCCAAGTTATTCTCATTGGGAAAGAAAATGTTTGATATTTTGCAAGCGTTCGACTCTATAGATGCAACACCCAACAAAAGAGGTGCCATCAAAGTAGAATACAGAGACGAACATGCCCAGTTCTTAAACCAAATCAGACCCAATCTTTTCAATGGTGGAGCCTATTTCATGCTGAAGCATAAGTACCAAGAAGCATATAATATGTATGACGCATACATTAATTGTGCGTATCAACCTTTGTTCAAAAAGTATGATTACATGAAGCGTGACAAGTTGATACCCGAAGCTTCCTATTGGGCGGCCTTTAATGCCTATAAACTCAAGAACCACCAAGCAACCTTGAAACACACTCCACTGGCATTGAAGGATACGACTCACTACGTTTACATGCTGCAATATTTGGCGCAAACGTATAAGGAAATGAACGATACTACCTTATACTTGAAAACATTGGAAAAAGGATTCTCTTCGCAGCCTGAGTTCCCGTTCTTCTTCCCACGACTGGTAGACTATTATGTGCAAAATCATCGCTTCGACAAAGCACTGCACGTTATCAACCAAGCACTATCGGTAGACAGTACCAATCAAATCTATCGCTTTGCCAAGAGTACGGTTTTGCTGAATACGGGACAATATGATGAATGCATAGAAATATGTGATGGATTGATTGCAGAGAATGATAGCATGATGGAACCTTATTTGAATGCGGGGCTGGCCTATTTTAATCAGGCTGTCATTTTAGACAAAGAGACACAGGTGACCAGACAGCATAGACAAATGATTTTGAATGATTATCGCAAGGCTTTGCCCTATCTCGAACGATACAGACAACTGGCTCCTGACATGAAAGACCGTTGGAGTCTTCCGCTCTATACTATTTACCTGAATCTGAATATGGGTAAAGAGTTTGATGAGATTGATAAAATTATAAACGCAAAGAAGGGGTGACCATGAGTGTCAACATGAATTTAAACAAGCTGGGAATAGATGAATTAAGCCCCATGCAGCAAGAGGCATCTCGGCTCATATTGAGTGAGCAGGCTGATGTTGTCATCTTGTCTCCTACGGGATCTGGTAAAACATTGGCTTATTTACTGCCGTTGATACAAAAAATAGAGGTTTCACGCGATGCTTTGCAAGCCGTGGTCATCGTGCCAAACAGAGAGTTGGCTCTTCAGTCATCAAGTATCTTGAAAGCTTTGTCTACGCCCGTACGTTCTTACGCTTGTTATGGCGGTAGGCCAGCTATGGATGAACACAAACAGTTGAAACAGATTCAACCTCAAATCATATTTGCCACACCAGGCCGACTCAACGATCATCTTAGCAAAGGAAACATCGTCACAAATTCCACACAATATGTCGTGATAGACGAGTTCGACAAATGTCTTGAAATGGGGTTCCAGGATGAAATGAAGGAGGTGTTGGCCCAACTGCAGGCAGTCAAGCAAAGAATACTCCTATCGGCTACAGATGCCGACTCCATCCCAGAGTTTGTCAATGTAAACCGTTTACAGCGTTTGGATTATTTACATGAGGATAATACCACAAAGCAGATTCAAATCTTTGCTGTATCCAGCCCTGAGAAAGATAAATTAGAGACCTTGTCCAAGCTGTTGCTCACTTTTGGCAATCAAAGTAGCATCGTCTTTGTCAATCACCGAGATAGTGCCGAGCGAATTCATGAATACTTGCACGCTCATAGATTTTCATCTACGGTCTTCCATGGCGGTTTAGACCAAAAACAGCGTGAAGATTCACTCTACCAATTTTCTAATGGTTCCGTCAATATCTTGGTCAGTACCGACTTGGCCTCTCGTGGACTTGATATTCCCGCTGTAAGTAATATCGTTCATTATCATTTGCCTGAACATGAAGATGGCTACATACACCGAATAGGAAGAACGGCCCGATGGGACAAAAAAGGAAAAAGTTTTCTCATCATCGGACCAACCGAGAGCATTCCAGAATTTATTTCTGCTGACATCACGAACTTTGACTTTCCTGAACAACTTCCACCGATTCCTATGGAACCCAAGATGGCTACATTATACATTGGGAAAGGAAAGAAAAATAAAATCAGTAAGATGGATGTCGTGGGATTCTTGTGTAAGAAATGTGGTTTGAAGTCAACAGAAATCGGACGTATCGATGTCAAAGACTATTATGTGTACGTGGCCGTTGTTCGAAATAAGTTGCAACAAGTTCTCCAGCTGTCCAAAGGTGAAAAAATCAAGGGAATAAAGACTTTGGTAGAGCCAGTTTCATAAAAAAAGAGGCCATGCGCAAAAAAAATGCATTAATATTTTTTTCTTTCAGACTAATGTCGTAAATTAGCCCCCAAATAAGACAAACATTTATTTCTACTAACTAATCAATTAATATGAAAAAGTACAATTTTAATGCAGGTCCATCAATTCTTCCTCGTGAAGTTATTGAAAACACAGCGAAACAAATTCTCGATTTTAATGGTAGTGGACTCTCTCTGATGGAGATTAGTCACCGTGCAAAAGACTTTCAGCCAGTTGTTGACGAGGCTGTAGCTTTGATTAAAGAGTTGTT
>CAMQBP010000020.1 GCA_946999025.1 uncultured Prevotella sp.
TCTCACTGTTGATTAAATGAACTGTCATTTATTGTTTATCTTTATTGGTAAGCAACGATGCTTTCAGCAAAAAGTCTAATCACTCCCCTCCCTTTCGGGGAGGGGCAGGGGGAGAGGCCTCTTTTCATTCCTCTCCAAACACTTCGTGCCAAGGCAAGCCTTGCTTGTTGAGTTGTTCCATGAATGGATCTGGGTCGAAGTCTTCTACATTCCAAACGCCAGGTTTCTTCCAAAGACCTTTCAGGAACATCATGGCACCAATCATGGCTGGAACGCCCGTAGTGTAGCTCACGCCCTGCATGCCTGTTTCCTTGTAGGCATCCTGGTGCTTGCAGTTGTTGTACACATAGTAGGAAAGTTCTTTGCCATCTTTTATGCCACGAATGCGGCATCCAATGCTGGTCTCGCCCTCATAGTTCTCACCAAGGTCTTGTGGATTGGGCAAAACGGCTTTCAAGAATTGCAGAGGAACAATGTTCACCTTCACCTTTTTGCCCGAATCATCTGCCAATTCAGCTTCGTATTCAATCTCGTCAATGCGCGACATTCCCAAGTTTTGAATGACATCCAGATAGTTAAGGTATTGCTCTCCGAAAGTCATCCAAAAGCGAGCCTGCTTGATGGTAGGATAGTTTTTCACCAAACTTTCCAGTTCTTCGTGGTGCATCAGATAGCTCTCACGCGGCCCAATGTTTGGGTATGTAATGGGTTTATGAATCTCCAACGGTTCGGTTTCTATCCATTTGCCGTCTTTATAATAGAGACCCTTCTGCGTAATCTCACGAATGTTGATTTCTGGATTGAAGTTTGTGGCAAAAGCCTTATGGTGATTGCCCGCATTACAGTCCACAATATCCAGATAATGTATCTCGTCGAAATAATGCTTGGCTGCGTATGCGGTGAAAATACCACTCACGCCTGGGTCGAAACCACAACCCAGTATGGCCGTAAGCCCAGCCTGCTCAAACTTTTCTTTGTATGCCCATTGCCATGAATATTCAAAATGCGCCTCGTCTTTAGGCTCATAGTTGGCCGTGTCCAAGTAGTTGCATCCACAGGCCAAGCATGCCTCCATGATCGTGAGGTCTTGATAGGGCAAAGCCAAGTTAATCACCAATTCTGGCTTGTAGTCGTTCATCAAAGCTTTTAGTTGTTCCACATCATCAGCATCTACCTGAGCTGTTTTGATGCTTGGCTTACCAATTGCTTTCACAATTTCATCACATTTTTCCTTTCGCCGGCTTGCTATCATGAAGTCAGTGAAAACCTCTGGGTTTTGTGCAATCTTAAATGCGGCAACTGTTGCCACGCCACCGGCGCCAATCATTAAAACTTTTGACATGATAAAGATTCCCCGTCACCCCCAGCATGTGGAGGAGAGTGCCTCGCAGGGTACGCTTTTAGCGGCACTTTCTGTTGGTTGTTATACGTTATTTTATTTCTTCACTCTTGATACCCAAGGCGTTCATCAGCGAGTAGCCCAATATCTCTTGCCTGAAGTTGCCTCCTGATAAGGGCTGCATGGCAAACACCGTGATGCGCTTGTCGTCGTCTACCTGTTGCAGTACATGACGCATGCTGTCGTACAGGCCATCTTTCTCGAAGTTTGGAACGATCATCACCCGCTTCACGTTAGGCTGCTCGCATGCTGCTTGCACAATCTCCATCAGGAAGTCTGTCTCATCAACAATCTCCTCGATGGGCAGCGAACTGAGCATGAATTCACCCAAGTGGTCTTTGAAAGCCTTCCCGTTCAGGTCACTTTCATAATCAGATGGCATGAAATTCTCCATGCCTTTTCTGTCTTTTCGATGAATCAGCACCACCTGAGTTTGGTGTTCACCCTCCCTAATACCGCCGTCAAGCGCCACGCAGTCTATCCACCTGGGCAGGTCAGCAGCGGGAATACGTCGCCCAATCATCCGCTCGAAGTTGACGATGAGGTCGAAAGTCACGCTGTCAACATAATCAGCATCTGCGATGATGATGTTTTCGCTCCACTGCGCTTCGCTGTTGATTTGTGTATCCATACCTTGCAAAGTTAGTGAAAAAAGTAAGAAAAAGCTGATGAATGACATTCTTTTTATTTTCTAATGTCTGAATCATCATTTATTTTGGCACAAGTGACAGAAATGAGTCATGTAAAAACAAACAACACATCCCTTATTTCCATCGAAAACAATCTCAATGAGTTTGGTGGCCAATATCAATGACATTGGGGGTCAAACTCAATGACTTTGGAGGCCAATCTCATTGCTTTTGGAAATCAATATTTCTGGCCTGTTTTTCTGGCCGACGACGGGTTCGTAGTTCTATGCTGAGGTTGCGAAATGCCATTAGGCGGACGTTACAATCATAAAGAAGATGTTAAAAAAAATAAAGATGTACTTTTTTTTGGTTATTCAGTTCGCAACGACTATCTTTGCAAAGATTTTTCAGCCAAGGCTATCAAAGACACTTTTCAGCACTCTGTAGCATGATTTCAGCTGAACTTAACGAAAAATAATTAGATATAAATTTTATGACATCTTTAACGTTAGCGATTGTTGTCGTTTTCATCATTGGTTATCTATGTATAGCCATTGAGAGTGTTACCAAGGTGAATAAGGCCGCTGTTGCCTTATTGATGTTCGTGTTCTGCTGGACACTGTTCATGCTCGACCCAAATACGTATATGCCAGGGTTTGCGGGGCAAGACTTGATTAACCAGGTGAGCCATGTCATTGAAAAACATTTGGGTAGTACGTCTACCACCTTGTTCTTCTTGATGGGTGCCATGACCATCGTTGAGGTGGTTGACCAGAATGGTGGATTCAACTTCGTGCGTGATGTCATGAAGACAAAGAGCAAGCGAGCCCTGTTGTGGCGTATCGCTTTCATGACTTTCGTCCTCTCTGCCATCTTGGATAACCTGACTACCAGTATCGTGATGATCATGATTTTACGCAAGTTGGTACATAGTCACGAAGACCGTTTGATATATGCTTCTTTGGTCATCATCTCAGCTAATGCCGGTGGAGCGTTCTCGCCTATCGGTGATGTGACGACCATCATGCTTTGGAACAAGGGTGTTATCACGGCATTGGGCGTGATGGAGGAAATCTTCTTGCCATCGGTTGTGGCCATGGTTGTTCCGGCATTCATCATGCAGTATTCATTGAAAGGCGATTTGGAGATGGCGGAAGTCAACATGAAGTCCGACTATTATGTGCTTGACTTTACTGAGCGGCAGCGCAAAGTGATATTCATAGTCGGCGTTGGCGGTTTGATGTTCGTACCCGTTTTCAAGAGCTTGACCCACCTGCCGCCGTTTGTTGGCATCTTGTTGGTGCTGGGCGTACTTTGGACGGTCACCGAGGTGTTCTACCGAGGGTTAGATCATAAGAAAGACGGAATGGGCAAGCGCGTGAGCAGACTGTTGTCTAACATCGACATGTCTACCATCCTGTTCTTCCTTGGTATCCTCATGGCTGTGGCTTGTTTGGAAGAAATTGGCGTGCTGGGAGGACTGGGCAAATGGCTCAACGACGTCTCAAACGGCAACCACTATGTAGTGACAGGCGTGATTGGTGTGATTTCCAGTATCGTAGACAATGTTCCCTTGGTGGCTGGATGCATGGGCATGTACCCCATGGAGGCTGTGGGCGACATGGCTATTGATGGAATTTTCTGGCAGTTGCTGGCTTACTGTGCCGGTGTTGGTGGGTCTATCCTCATCGTGGGCAGTGCGGCCGGCGTGGTGGTGATGGGCCTGGAGAAGATCACCTTCGGTTGGTATATGAAACATGTCAGCTGGTTAGCTTTCGTTGGTTACCTTGCCGGTATCTTGAGTTACTGGCTCATCAGATCGTTCATCATACCTATGCCCTAGCAATCTCACTGAACAACACAAAACAAAATGGTACGGTTGACCTGATTGAAACATGAAATGATGGTGAACAAACGTACGAAAATTCTGTCTGTGTTATTACTGATAACGGTATCGGTGATGGCACAGACAGGTTCTGTTTTTGAGTAATACCTCGCCAATGTTACTGCGTTTGTTAACCTCCGCTGTATCCTGAGAGCGGATTTGACGATACGATGAAAGATAACCGCCGCAGGCGTTGTATTGGAATCCGCGATTAACAACTGATGAAAACGGTTGTGCCACCATTGAATATTACAACGGTCGCAATGTCACTTACATGAATGTTGATATCGAAACTTGGTGGATGGCAAGCCTGCTGCGGTGAATACGCTGTCCTATCCTACGAGAAAAAGGTAGCATAGTATTGCAAGTGTTTCATGGGATGGCCACCCCATGTGGTGTCGCCGACATACCTGAATCCTTGGGCTACATACAATTTTTCGGCCAAAGGATTATCTTTGTCTACCAATAAACCAATCTTGTGAATACCCATTGATTGGGCCTTTCTAATCGATTCCATGATGAGTCGTTTCGCAATTCCTTGTCTTCGATAGTCGGGATTGACGGCCAAGCTGTCGATGTACAGTTCATCTTCATCGGCTTCATCTATCTGGTTTTGGTAGTCTATGTCGAAAGTTTTGAGTGCAGCGTCAACGAATGGCTGCCGAAGGTCATGCAGCTGGGCGCCGTCATAGCTCACGCAAACGCCGATGACCTCATCTTCATCGTTCAATGCAACCAAGGTATTGGTATAACTGTACTGTGACTTTTCCAGCGCAACGAGCTCTGTCAGCAGGTCTTCAAAATCGATTAACGTGTGATGAGGCCCCGCCAAGTTTTGACAACATTCATAGTTCATAGCCAGCATGATATACTTTGCAATCTCTCTGGCCTGGTGTTTACTCGCTTGTGTTATCTTCATTTCTTCTTTTTTAAATTGAACTCGAAACAAAGTCCGCCTGTTTCGACATTGTGAACTTGTATGCTTCCTCCGTGCAACATAATGGCATTCTTGACGATAGCCAATCCAAGTCCGGTGCCACCGAGCTTCCTACTCCTGCCTTTGTCTACGCGATAGAACCGTTCGAACAGTCTGGCCAGGTGCTGATTTGATACGCCTATGCCGTTATCTCGGAAGGTAAATCTCCATTCTTGCTCATCTTCTTTTGCGTCAAGGGTGATGGTTGTCCCATCACCAGCGTACGTAATGGCATTGTCAGTCAAGTTTCTGAATACGCTGTACAGCAGACTTTGATTGCCTTGGATGATGACGTTTTTCGGTAAGTTGTTGACAAAAGCCATGTGATGATTTTGCATTTGCAGTCCCGTTTCCTTGCAGATGTTTTCAATCATCTTCGAGATGTTAACGGGTGAGTACTCCATCAAGTCGGGAGCATCGTCAATTCTGTTCAGCGTAGAGATGTCTTGCAGTAAGGAAGTGAGCCGTTGACTCTGCGCATAGCTGTGTTGCAAGAATTGTTGTCGCGTTGCGTCATTGATGTGAGGATTGTCCAAGATGGTTTCCAAATAGCCTTGAATACTAGCCACTGGTGTTTTTAATTCGTGCGCAATGTTTTGGGTAAGCTGTCTTTTCAGAATGTCCTGTTCCTGTCGGGTGCTCTGAAGACGCTTGTATATCTTGATGATTCGTTCGGCTATTTCGCCCAACTCGTCGTCTGGAAAGGCAATCAAGTCTTCGGTATCGAGGCTCTCATTGTGGTCAGCACGACTGGCAAACAACTTCAATTTGGTGATGTTGGCCGACAGTCTTCTTAAAAATCGCCACAACACGAGTGTCAAGATGACAATCGCTGTAAGTGCAAACCAAATGAAATGTTGGTCGGCTTGTAGCGATTTAGCCAAGCCATTGTTGTAGGGTAAGGCACTCCGAATGGTCATGTTGTCATCCTTGAAATAGGTTGCCGAATAGAAAAACTCTTGTTTCAGGGTCTTACTGTTTCGTTCTACGCTTGATCCGGTTCCCTTTTTCCGTGCCTCAATAATCTCTGGACGGTTGGCATGATTCTTGAAGTGGACATAATCTTTTTGGAAGTTGTCAAACACAACCCGTCCTTGCTCATCGATTAATGTTACCCGCAGGTTAGGTATGCTGTGCATCTTTACATAGGTGCTCAGCGTTTGTTCGTCTCTCTTGCCCAAGAATTGAATGGCATCTGCCATCCTGGTGTTATAGCCTTGCAGCCTCATGTTCAGCAGTTCCCGCTTGTATTGCTTTTCTCTTGTCTGTTGAAAGACGATGAACGAGATGGCAAAAAGCAAGAATACCGCCAAGATACTGATGTATAGTTTGCTGCCAACCGAAACCTTTCTCATAGAACATCAAAGTAGTATCCGAAGCCAAGTCGCGTGACAATGCACTTGGAGAATCGCCCAATCTTCTTTCTTAGTCGTGTAATGTTCACGTCTACCGTGCGGTCGAGTACCAAAACATCCTTTGGCCATATCCTGTCTATGAGCTCCTGACGCGAGAATACGTGTCCTTTTTCAGAAAGAAATAGGTGCAGTAACTCGAACTCTGTCTTGGTAAAAGGAACATCTTCGCCATCGATAAGCACCTTCTTTCTGTCCAAATCCATTTCCAAACCTTGGTATTTCAGTATCTTCGGCTCCGTGTGATCGTCAGTTTCGTTTGTCCTTCGGATGACGGCACGAATGCGAACCAGGACCTCACGGATGGAGAAAGGCTTGCTGATATAGTCGTCAGCGCCAAGATTGAAGCCGGTTACCGTATCGTTCTCGGTATCGCGAGCGGTCAGAAAGATGATGGGAATGTTAGCTGTCGTGGGATTCTCTTTCAGCTTTTTAGCCATGGCAAATCCCGACATCTCACCCATCATCACGTCCAACATTAGGAGGTTGAACGATGAAATGTCCATCGTCATGGCCTCTTCGGCCGAGTTTGCCGTATCTACCACATAGCCTTCTGTTTCCAGATTAAACTTAAGAATTTCACATAAGTCCTGCTCGTCGTCTACTACGAGTATGCGAGAATTGTTTTCTTTCATATAGGTTGTTCTCTATTTTCAGTTGACAAAGTTAGCACGTTGGCTCTTCATAAGTATGTCAAACGCATTACAATCATATTACGTTTATGCATAATCCCAGCTCACATGCTTAAAGTATGCATCTGAAGGCCGGCCGACATTCACTTTCTTATTGCTACAAAGTTACGCAATAAAAAGCATTTTGTCAAGTGAAGGTTGGAAAAATCATCAAAAAATAGCTACGTTCACAACAGCGGGAGACCTCTCTGTAGTGGCCTCCCGCATTGCTCTTACGGTGTGTAGTTGTGCTGTTGCAGCTCTTTATAGTGGATATTCGTCAAACGCGTACAGTACGGTTGAGAGATAGCGCTCGCCAGTATCGGGCAGCAACATCACAATCTTCTTGTCCTTATTCTCTGGTCGTAGGGCCAGTTCTGCTGCGGCAAAGACTGCTGCCCCCGACGAAATTCCTACCAACAGTCCCTCCTGTTGAGCCAACTGTCGACCTGTTCGGATGGCGTCATCGTTGTCTACGGTCAATATTTCGTCTACCACCTCAGCATGATAGGTTTGAGGAATAAAGCCGGCTCCGATGCCCTGAATCTTGTGAGGTCCCGATTTTCCACCGCTCAATACAGGTGAAGTCGTGGGTTCCACGGCCACAATTTTGATATTGGGGTTCTTCTCTTTGAGGAATTTGCCGATGCCAGAGAGCGTACCACCAGTCCCCACGCCAGCCACAAAGATATCAATGTCACCGTCGGTGTCGTTCCATAATTCAACAGCCGTGGTGTCGTAATGTTTCTGGGGATTAGCAGGATTGGTGAATTGTCCCAGTATCACCGCACCTTCTATGCTGTCTCTCAGCTTCTCGGCCGCCTTGATGGCGCCATTCATCCCATCTTTACCGGGGGTCAACTCAACCTTAGCACCGTAGGCTTTGACAAGGTTTCGGCGTTCAACACTCATGGTTTCGGGCATGGTGAGAATCAGTTTGTAGCCTTTTACGGCCGCCACCAGCGCCAAACCTACGCCCGTGTTGCCACTGGTAGGCTCGATGATGGTGGCTCCGGGCTTCAGGGTTCCATCTTTCTCTGCGGCTTCCACCATTCCCAAGGCGATGCGATCTTTCACGCTGCCACCTGGATTGAAGAACTCTACCTTGGCCACAATGGGCGTTTTAAGTCCGCGAAAGGCTGAATATTTGCTCAACGCTACCAAGGGAGTCTTACCAATCAGGTCTGTCATCTGTTTTGCAATCTTGCTCATGTTGTCTGTCGTTTTTAATGAATAAATAGTTTCTGGGTGCTCGCCTCATCATGCTCTTCCGTCCTTTTTGGAGTCGCTTGTTCTCGTTGAGCGTGCCGTTTTCGCAGCGATTGGTGGGGAAATATTGTCATGCGGCGTAGCTCCCCATGAATGATACGGCAAATATACACAAAAAAACGCTGACCTGCAATTGCACGATAACGGTATTTGGCCTACCACGATTGTGGTATTTTGCACCGACGTGCCCCGTCCTTTCTTGGGTAAGTGCAATGGGTTGACTTCTAAAAAACATGTCATTAAAAGGTCATTGTGTTTGCCGAATTGGTGATAAATGCTTATATTTGCCCTACTAACAGTGCCTGATGCGTCATGATTGGCTCACCTTGTTTCATGCCAACCTCAGGTACATAACGCACAAAGCTCATGAAATACGCTGATTACATCGAAAAAATAGAGATCGACTCGCTGTGGAGTGGCCGCAAGCATGTGGTCTGGAATCTCGACAGACAGGTTAACGTGCTGAGCGGAGTCAATGGTGTTGGCAAGAGCACCATCTTGAACCGAGTGATCAAAGGCTTGTCTGAAGGTGGCGACTTTAACTCGCATTTGCCCAAAGGAGTGCACATCACGGTGTCACCGGCCGATGCTACGGCCATTCGTTATGACATCATCCGGTCGTTCGACCGCCCGCTGATGAGTTCAGAGATGGTTGCCAAGGTAGACATTAGTCTGGCCACTGAGCTGGATTGGCAGCTCTTTCAGTTGCAGCGCAAGTATCTGGATTATCAGGTAAACATCGGTAACCGCATCATCGAGGTGTTGCAGAAAGGGGGCGAAGATGCAGCCGTTGAGGCGCAACGCGTATCGGCCAGCAAGTTGATGTTTCAGGATATGGTGGACAAACTGTTTGCCGAAACGGGCAAAACCATCGTCAGAACCGAGAATGAGATACGTTTCATGCAGATGGGAGAGAAGCTCTTGCCCTACCAATTGTCAAGTGGCGAGAAGCAAATCTTGGCCATCTTGCTCACCGTGCTGGTGGAAGACCGCCTGCCTTACGTGCTGCTCATGGACGAGCCAGAGGTGAGTTTGCACGTGGATTGGCAGGAACAACTCATCGACCTGATTCTGCAACTCAATCCCAATGTGCAGATTATCCTCACCACCCATTCGCCTGCTGTCATCATGAATGGGTGGATGGGACATGTCACCGAGGTTAGTGACATAACGGATGTTCATAGATAGGAAAGGTCTGGATGTGAAAAAGACACATGAACCATGGGCAAAAAACTAAAGGACAACCTCTCCTCGCGCTATTTCGAGGCGGCTAATAAGATGAAGTCACAGCACGCCAGACGCCGCATCGCAGCCTATGTGGAGAGTTATGACGACATATTTTTCTGGCGATCTGTCTTGAGTGACTTCGAAGACGACACCCGGTATTTTCAGGTGATGCTGCCCTCTCGCGTGGAACATCTTGAGAGAGGCAAGAAGGCGGTGCTGATGAACCTCCTCATGGACAAGGTGGGACGTGACATGATTGCCTGCGTGGACGCCGATTACGACTATCTTATGCAGGGTGCCACCGAGACATCGAGACAGGTGACGACCAATCCTTACGTCTTCCATACCTACGCTTACGCCATTGAAAACCTGCAATGCTATGCGCCATCGTTGTACGAAACCAGCGTCATGGTTACGCTCAACGACCACCACATCTTTGACATGGAGGCCTACCTGCGCGACTATTCGCAAGCCATCTTCCCACTTTTCGTGTGGAGCATCTGGTTTTATCGAACGCCCAATTACGGGGAATTCACCATGATGGACTTCTTGCGCGTCATCGAGCCGGGGCACTTTACCATGGTGAAGGCCGAGGGCATGGTGGCCAACGTGCGCAGAAAGGTGGGCAAGCGCATTAACCAACTGCAACAAAAATATCCAAACAACAAGGAAAGTTATCTGCAGGTGAAGGAGGATATCAAGCGACTGGGTGTGACTCCCGATACCACCTATTTATATATACAGGGCCATCATCTCTTCGACAAGGTGGTGGTGCCCATGCTCACCAAGGTTTGTTTGCAGCTCGTTCGCGAGCGAGAAAACGAAATTTCCCAGCAAAGCATGCACGGTACCCAGCAGCGTAACGAACTGTCCTGTTACCGCAACAGCATCCAGGACATACCATCCATGCTCAAAAAGAACACCCGTTACAAGCAATCAGAGCCGGTGGCGCGCATTCAGGCCGATCTTCAACGATATTTAGAGCTGACCAAACAAAATCGTACAACCAACGACACAGACCGAGAGTAGCCTGTGCCCAGATAAATATTTAAAACCATTTGATGATGTTAGATTTGATTTTTGCCGTATTGAAAATTTGCTTGCTGCTGGTCATCGTGGTGCCTGGCGTATACAATTATGTGAAGGTGGTGAGGGAGAATGTGCGGGAGAAAGATGCTAAAAACGCCTTTTTCAACACGTTGTTTTTTGTGGTCGTGCTGGTGCTGAGCATCCTTTTATTAAAATCTATTGGCGCTTTCCACGCCTTTGACACCATTGCGGCATACCTGCATTGATGCAACGCCACGAACGGGGCATTGCGCATGGGTTTCAATGTCATTGAGTTTGCGCTCCAATGTCTTTGAGTTTGGCCATCAATAGCATTGACTTTGAGAGCCAAACTCAATGCTATTGGAATGATATCTATATCTTCTTGTAAGCCAAATGATTAACCGTTACAAGAAAGGTCTGCACCATGACGTGTGTCCATGATGCAGACCTTTCTTGGTTGTGGGTTTCTTTGCTACTCTTCTTTATACGTAGGTTTCGAGGAACTTCACGGTTCCTTCCACCTTTAACTCCCGGGTTGTGGCGGGAATCAAGATGGTTTCGCCGGCACGGAGCGATGTTTCGTTCCCCTCGTTGTCCGTGATTTTGCCCTCACCTTTCACGCCAATGAGGATGACAAAGCTGTCCAATTCGCTGTAATCGAGGGTCATCGGCTCGTCAAGGTCGTACACGGCCGTGTTGAAGTAGGGACAGTGAACGAGGCTCACGCCTTGGTTCTTGGTCGACGTATAGTCGGTGCGGTAGTCTTTTTCTACGTTGTAGTTGATGCATTCGGCGGCCTGCGCGGTGTGCAGTTCGCGATAGTTGCCATTCTTGTCCTTGCGCTTGAAGTCGTAGATGCGGTAGGTTACATCGGATGTTTGCTGAATCTCGGCCAGGAAGCATCCTTTGCCAATGCTGTGAATGCGGCCGGCTGGCAGGAAGAAGCAGTCGCCTTCTTTCACCGAGTAGTCGGCAATGGCATCGAGAATGGTGTCGTTCTCCACCATCTGCTTGTACTCTTCGGGTGTGATTTCTTTCTTCAATCCGCTCCGCAGGTGTGCGTCTTTGTCGCTGTCCATGATGTACCACATCTCTGTTTTGCCGCGGCTCTTCCCTTGTTTCTTGGCAATCTCGTCTGTGGGATGTACCTGGATGGAAAGGTCTTGGCAGGCATCGATGAACTTGATGAGCAGGGGAAACTCGTCACCAAAGCGCTCATAGTTTTCTTCTCCGATGAGTTTGCCTTTCAATTCGCGTACGACGTCGTTCAAGGCGCGGCCCTCATACCTGCCTTCACTGACGATAGTCTCGTTGTCTTTCACGCCGGATATTTCCCAACTCTCGCCAACGTTATCCAGTTGTTCGTCGAGTTTCTTGAATGGAATAATCTTGTTGCCCCCCCAAATGGTTTGTTTGAGCAGGGGTTTAAACTTTAGTGGTTTCATATTTTTTTATTTTATGTGGACTGATTTGTTGTCTTCTTGTTTAATTATCTTTCCAGAACGACGGTGACAGGATGACCAACACGCTGAATATTTCCAAACGCCCGATGAGCATGAGCAGGGCGCATACCCACTTCACAAAGCTGGGTAGAATGCTCCAACTCATCGTCGGTCCGATTTCAAGTCCCAGCGTTGGCCCCACATTGCCCATGCAGCTGAGGATGATGGTGATGGAGTTGGTGCTGTCGATGTTGGCCATCATGAGTACGAACGAGGCCAGCAGGCACAAGATGAGGTACATGGTGAGGAAGGCCAGTAGGGTTCCTCGCTTCTGGTAAGGTATGTTGGTGCCGTTGACCTTCAAAGGCAGTACGGCGTTGGGGTGCAGTATTTGTTTGAATTCATTGCGGATAGTTTTGAGCAACATCACCACTCGGATGCACTTGAAGCCACCACTCGTCGATCCCGAGCTGGCCCCAATGAACATGCAAGTGGCAAGGATGACCCAGGTGACGTGTGGCCATTGGCCGGCGTCATCGTTGAACAGACCGGTGGTGGTGATGAACGAAACGACTTGGAAGATGCCCGAACGGAATGCTGGTTCTAAATCGTAGCCCCGATTAATCATCAGTTCGAGCATGATGAACAAGCTGAAGAGGATGACAACACTCAGGTAGAATTTGAATTCAGAGCTTGTGAATAGTGTTTTGAAGCGCCGTTTTACCACTGTTGTGTACAGCAAGGTGAAGTTCACACCCGATAAAAAACAAAAAATAGTGCAGATGTATTCCAGCGCTGGAGAGTGGAAAAACTCGGTGCTGCTGTTGTGTGTGGAAAAGCCTCCCGTAGCCGTTGTGGTCATTGAATAGTTCACAGCATCGAACCAGTTCATGCCATAAAGGATGAAACAGCCTATGCAAGCGATGGTCAGCACGAGGTACACGGTGAGAATCCACTTGGCACTGGTGGAAAGTCTTGGGTGTAATTTCGACTTAATGGGGCCGGTTGCTTCGGCTGCAAACACCTGAACCGATCCTCCTACCATGGAGGGAAGCAGGGCGATGGTGAAGAACACGATGCCCAAACCGCCAATCCATTGGGTCAATGAGCGCCAAAAGAGTAGGGCGTGGGGAAACACTTCTACGTCATCTATGATGGTGGCACCGGTGGTGGTGAATCCCGACATCGTTTCGAAGTAGGCATCTGTGAAGCCGTGAATGTAGCCACTGAGGGTGAAGGGGAAAGTGCCAAAGAAGCTGAAGACTATCCATGAGAGCGTTACCACCAGGTATGCGTCGCGTCTGGACAAGTAGTTATTGGAGTTACGGCCCAGGTATCTCAGGATAAAGGCTGTGAAGAGGCTGATGAATACCGACAGAAGAAAAGCCATGGCATCATCTTCACCGTAGAAAAGAGCCATTCCGAAACAGGCGAAAAGGATAAAGGCTTCGATGAAAAGCAGGGAGCCTATCACTTTATATATGGTCCTGAGGTTGATCATTGTTTGCTGTTTTGACGTTGCTAAATGAAGAGTCTTTCTATCGTCTTGAGGTTAATGTTGTGGCAGAACACCATCACAATGTCCCCTGCCTGTATCTGTGTGTGTCCCGAAACGAGCATTCCTTCATCTCCTCTGACCAGTCCTCCGATGGTTGCCTCCTTGGGTAAACCCAAATCTTTCACAGGCTTTTTGGTGACGCGAGAGCCTTCTTGGGCTACAAACTCGACCACATCGGCATTCGCAGACATGATGAATCGCATGTTCATGACTTCGGCATCGAGCATGATTTGATAGATGTGACTGGCTGCAATGGCCTTTTTGTTGATGATGGTGCCGATGTCCAGGCTTTCTGCCATGCTCACATAGTCAATGTTTTCGACCATGGCAACGGTCTTTCTCACACCCAATCGTTTGGCTGTTAGGCAGGCCAGAATGTTGGTTTCGGCATTGTTGGTCAGGGCAACGAAGGCTTGTGTGTTCTTAATGCCTTCCTCTTGCAGCAGCTGAGTGTCACGACCGTCGCCGTTGATGATAAGTGCTTTGTCGTCGTCCAACAGGTTATTGAGCTCTTCACATCGCTCTTCACTGATTTCAATGAGCTTGGTATCCAGGTAATCAGGCATAGTGTTGATGGCTCTGACGGCTGTTGAACCGCCGCCCATGATCATCACATTCTTCACGTCTACGTACAGTTCTTTGCCCACTATCTTGCGGATGTAGGGGATATATTGCGTAGTTGTCATGAAATAAGCCAAGTCGTAGAGCTTCAATTCGTCGTTACCACCGGGGATGATGGTATCGTTCAAACGCTTGATGGCCACCACATGATACGGATCATCGGGTCCACAGAGGTTCTTCAGCGGGTTGTTGAGTATCTCACAGGTTTCCCTTAGCTTGATGGCCAACATGACTAATGCGCCATTGTGGACATCCCATCGCTGACGAACCCACGACATTTTGAGTCCATTGATGATGTCTACGGCGGCCAACTTCTCTGGGTAAATCAGCGAACTGACACCCAGTCCGGTAAAGAAATCCTGCAGTTCGGGGGCTGTGTATTCGCTGTTGCTGATTTTGGCTACGGTCTTCTTAGCTCCTAAGGCTTTGGCCAGAACGCACGAAGTGATGTTCAGACTCTCTTCAGGCGTTACGGCAATGAACAAATCCGCATGTTCAGCGCCCGCTTCGCGCAATGCCTTAATGCTGCTGGGCGAGGCCTGTGCGGTCAGTAGGTCAAAGTCGGTTCCTATCTGAGCCAATCGTTCGTCGTCTTCATCAATCAGCGTAATGTCTTCATGGTTGCGTGAAAGCATCTTGGCCAGATGTGTGCCGATGCCGTAAGCACCACAGATAATAATCTTCATGTCTATGTGATTTTTCGAAAATCCTTTGTTGTTTCAAGTTTTTCAGACTTAGTTTGAAGCCAGCATGGCTTCGATGTTTTGCTTGATGTGAGATGCGTCCAGTCCCACGATTCTCCTCAGTTCGTCCACCGAACCATGCGTCACAAACTCGTCGGGCAATCCCATTCTCTGCATGCTTGGGGCATATCCATGGTCATTGAACCACTCCAAGACGGCCGAACCGAAGCCACCGTTGCGCACGCCGTCTTCAATCGTGATGACTTTCTTGAACTTTTTCCCAATTTCCTCCAACAGATCTCCGTCCAATGGTTTGATGAACCGCATGTCGTAATGGGCCACGTTGTCTCGCTGAGGCAATGCTTGAATGACCTTCTGCACATTATTTCCGATGGGGCCCACTGTGAGGATGGCCACCTTGTCGCCGTCTTTCAACTTGCGACCCGTGCCCACTTTGATTTCTTCCAGGGGGCATTTCCAATCTTTGTTCACCCCTCTGCCGCGCGGATAACGGATGACAAACATGCCCTTGTCGGGCAGTTGAGCCGTGTACATCAACCGTCTCAGCTCCTTTTCGTCCATCGGTGCGGCAATGGTAAGGTTGGGGATGGGGCGCAAAGCCGCCAAGTCGAACACGCCATGGTGCGTGGGTCCGTCCTCACCAACAAGTCCTGCGCGGTCCAAACACATTACCACGGGCAGGTTGAGGATGGCCAAGTCGTGGATGATATTGTCGTAAGCGCGTTGCGCAAACGAGCTGTAAATGTTGCAAAATGGCTGCAAACCTTCTTTTGCCATGCCGCCGGAAAAGGTCACCGCGTGTCCTTCGGCAATGCCAACGTCAAACGCTCGGTCGGGCATGGCTTTCATCAGCTTGTTCATCGAGCAACCAGTTGGCATGGCAGGGGTTACACCTACAATCTTTGAGTTCTGCAAAGCGAGCTCTACCAGCGTGTCACCAAAAACGTCTTGGTAGCGTGGTGGTTCTTCAGAACAGTCTTTAACGATGCGTTCACCCGTCTCTGCGTTGAATCTACCAGGTGCATGCCATTCGGTTTGTGACTCCTCTGCAGGCTTGTATCCCTTGCCTTTGGTGGTATGCAGATGCAGCAGTTTGGGGCCTTTCATGTCCTTCAGCTGTCGCAAGATGCGCACGATTTCAGTAACGTCGTGTCCATCAAAAGGTCCGAAGTACCGAATGTTCATGCCTTCGAAGATGTTCTGTTGGCGACTGATGGCCGACTTGATGGCGTTGTTGAGCCGCAAGATGCCTTTCTTTCTGTTCTCACTAAGGTAGCCACGTTGATGGAGCCATTGCGAAGCCTTGAACCTCAGCTTGTTGTAAGTGGCATTCGTATCGAGGGTTAAGAGATATTTTTCCATGCCCCCCACTGCGTGATCGATGCTCATGTCGTTGTCGTTGAGGATGATGAGAAGGTCGTTCGGGGTCGATGAAACATTGTTCAGTCCCTCGAAAGCCAATCCACCACTCATGGCACCATCGCCGATGATGGCTACAATCTTCTTGTCATTCTCGCCACTTTTCTTGGCTGCGACGGCCATACCCAATGCCGCTGAGATAGAATTGGAGGCATGTCCACAGGTGAAGGTGTCGTACTGGCTCTCCAAAGGCGTGGGAAATGGGCGCAGTCCATGCAGCTTTCGGTTGGTGGAAAACAGCTCTCGGCGCCCGGTGAGTATCTTGTGTCCATAGGCTTGGTGACCCACATCCCATACAAGTTTGTCGCTCGGCGTGTCAAACACATAATGTAGAGCCACGGTAATCTCAATGGCTCCCAGCGACGACGCAAAGTGTCCGGGGTTTACGGAGACCTCTTGGATGATGTCTTCGCGAAGTTCACGACACACCTCAGGCAACTCTTCAACGCTGAGTTTTCGTAAGTCTTCGGGGTAATTTATTTGGGTTAAAAGCCTTAAATTAGTCTTGTCCATCAATAAACTCTCTTCTATAACCATGCAAAGATAATAAATTTATATGAACAATGCGCCCTTTGTGCTGAATTTTGCAGGCAGACATACGGTGCTTTCATGTAAGAATGATGTATTGTGTTTATTACCTCAAGCAGAATATTTATTGGTGAAAAGCCCGCGGTCGCTACGTCTTTTTAACACAAATGCTGGACGTTTTTTCGACCAAGTTGTTGATGTGCTGAAAATAAGCCAAGGATGAGGCTGTTTCGTTATCCGTTTGATAATGAGCGAGTTAGATGATTTAATAACTTTGAAGGCCATCAAAAAGTGATGAGTTTGGAGCAAAAACCCTATCTATTTGTGCCAAAACGGCCTTTTATAGCATGTTAATAGGTGAGCAATAGCATGTATATTGAAGGGCAAAAGCATAGCTATTGGGAGATAAAAGCATGGCAATTGGCAATTTGTTCCATGCGAATGGGTCAAAAGATGATGCGTTTATGACTTGTTTTCTCTATTTCGTAATTTTAGTTTGTCAAAGAAAATGAATCGACTTAACAAACAAAAGGTTTGTTAACACGAGCAGATTTCGTTGTCAGTCGTGTATAGACAAAAGGGATTCTGTTAGCAAAGGTAATCCCTTCTCCGTACCGAATATCTTGTGAGGAACTGCAGATTCAAAATCGAAGTGCAATAAAAGAGTACCCCTCGCCGAGAGATGCAG